>NZ_JBLROB010000015.1:0-130643 GCF_047921475.1 Micromonospora sp. SL4-19 | reverse complement strand
CGTCCACACCCGCCGCCAAAAAACGCGGCGGCAGAGGGATCAGGTAGTGCTCGCGATCTGGATGAGATTCCCGCACGTGTCGTCGAGCACTGCGGTGGTGACGCCGCCCATCTCGAGCGGCATCTGGGTGAACTCGACGCCGAGCGCCCGCAGCCGTTGGAACTCTGTGTGCACATCGTCGACGGCAAACGAGGTGAACGGGATGCCGTCGTCGACGAGCGCCCGCCGGAACGGGCCGACGGCTGGATGGCCGGCAGGTTCGAGCACGAGCTCGACGCCGTCGGGATCAGCGGGCGAGACGACGGTGAGCCAGCGGTGCTCGCCGAGCGGGACCTCGGTCTTCTTCTCGAAGCCCAGCACCTCGGTGTAGAAGGCGAGCGCCTTGTCTTGATCGTCGACGAAGACGCTGGCCAGGTTGATGCGAATCATGGTCCCTCCTCAGGGATGGGCCACCGACCGACGACCGCGCGCAGCGGGCCGAAATCGGCGTGGTGGAACTTGTAGCGACCGCTTCGCTCCGCGCGCACGAGTCCGGCTTCCGCGAGGATGTCGAGGTGCTGCGAGATCGCCTGGCGGGAGGATCCGATGCCGTGCTTGGCCGTCAGTCGTGTGCAGATCTCGAAGAGGGTCTGGCCGTCCCGGTCGGCCAGCTCGTCGAGGATCGCCCGTCGGGTGGGGTCGGCAATCGCGGCGAAGACATCGATCACGGCAGATTGAGCTGCCAGGACACCCCGTAGCGGTCGTTCACCCAGGCGAAGCGGGTGCTGAAGCCGTAGCTGTCCAGCGGCATGAGCTCCTTTCCGCCATCGGCGAGTGCTTCGTGGAGGCGGGTGATCTCGGCGTCGTCCTTGCACCCCACGAACAGCGACAGCGAAGGGGTGAACGTGAAGGCGTGGTGCACCGAGCTGTCACTGCACAGCAGCCGCTGCCCGGCCACTCGGAACTCGGCGAGCTGCACGCTGCCGTCAATGCTGGGGTCGTCGCTCTGGTGATGGGTCACCGAGAGGATCTCTCCGTCATCGAACAGCGAGACGTAGTAGTTCATGGCCTCCGTGGCAGCGCCTTCGAACATCAAGAATGGGGTAATTGTGGTCATTGTCCCGGTTCCAATCCTCGGCCGGCCTGGCACCGGCACCCACTCCACGTTAGGCAAGTAACCACTTGCATGTCCAGTGGGCGCGCAGGCGCCCGGCCGATCTGGTTCGGCGCCGAGGAGCTGGCCGACGATCGCCGGGCGGCCCGGCTGCACCGGGCGCCGGCTGCGGCTGCGGGCCGGCGATCGCCGAAGCGGAAGCGCGGGAGGGGAGCCATCGGGGCGGGACGCCCGAGCCATAGGTCGGGGGGTTTGCCAGGCGCAGTCCTGCGGCTGGCAAACCCCCGAGTTGCCAGGTCTCAGTGGTGCGGTGTGGCGTGCCCCGCGTTCGAGCCTTTCCGATTCGGGACGGCGACGAGCGTGACCACCAGCAGTGCGCCGGTGATCAGCAGGACGCCTTCGAACGCTCGCGGGTAGGCATCGATGAGGCCGGCTCGCGTGGTGAGATCACCGCCGATGGCCGTGAGGACGGCGACGCCGAGAGCCGCTCCCACTTCATGGCCCGTCATCATCAGCCCGGACGCGAGCCCGGACTCGGCCTGCGGAACGTCGCTCATGGCGGCGACGGAGATGGCCACGAACATGGGGCCGACCCCGGCACCCAGCAGCAGGAAGCCGGGCAGCACATCGGCGACGTATGACTCGCCGCCTCCGCTGTTGGCCAGCAGCAGTGCGCCGGTGCCCATGACGACGAGCCCGAAGGCGATCATCGTACGAGGACTGACCCGACCGAGCAGCTTCGACGCGACCGCCGCGGTGCCGGTGATGACCGCCGCGAGCGGCAGGAATGCCAGACCGGTCTGGACGGCTGACAGTCCGATGATCCGCTGCAGGTACAGCGAGCTGAGGAAGATCGCACCGACGACCACGCCGGTGACTCCGGCCATGACGGCGGAGGCTGAGATCAGGGAGCGGATCTTCCACGCGTGTGGTGGCACCAGCGGCGTGGCGGTCTTTCGTTCGACCAATCCGAACACGGCGAGCAGCACGACCGAGGCGACCAGCAGCAGCCAGGTTCGCGCGGAGTCCCACCCGCGGGAGTGGGTGCCTTCGATCGCGTACACGAGGAGGACCAGGCCGCTGACCAGAGCCACCGCACCGGGCAGGTCCAGGCGTCGCCGGACGGCGGGTGCGTTGGTGCCTGCGGGGATCAGGCGCCAGGTCAGCGCCGCGACCAGGATGCCGATGGGGACGTTGATGAAGAACACGGCCTCCCAGCCGAGGAAGCTGGTGAGCAGACCCCCGAACAGCACGCCGGCAGCGATGCCCGTGCTCCCGATGGCTCCCCAGACCGCGAGCGCAGCCCCGCGTTGCCGACCGCTGTACGTGGTCATGATGATCGACAGGGCGGCCGGGGTGAGCATGGCGGCACCGGCTCCCTGCGCCGCTCGCGACACGATCAGCATGAGGGCGGATGCTGCCAGACCACTGACCAGGGACGCGGCGGTGAAGACGGCCAAGCCGGTCAGGAAGACACCACGCCGGTCCATCAGGTCGGCCAGCCGACCACCGAACAGCAGCAGACCGCCGCTGAACAGGACGTAGGCACTGATGGCCCACTGGTAGTCACCGGAACTGAAGTCGAGCGCGCGGCCGATGCTGGGCAGGGCGACGTTCACGACACTGACGTCGAGAATCACCATGAACTGGGCCAGCAGCATCAGGCCCAACGTGGCCCACGGGCGGCGCGCGGACTGTGGGTCGTCGGTGGGTGACGGCAGGTCGGAATGCGCTGAGGCGGTTCGCTGATGTCCGCGCTGGTCGACTGTCGCGGCATCGCGGGAACGTGTGGCTTGATGTGTCATGAGCTGTTCCTCTGAGTCCAGGATGTGAGTGGGAGAGGGCGTGCGTCGGGGATGCCGGGACGCTCTCCGCGGTCGGGAGTCGGTGTGACACGAGAAGCGTCGTGGGTCGGACTGTCCGTGCTCTGGCCGGTCGCCGACGGATCGCGGCGGCCTCGGACAGCGGACGGACAGCAGACAGCCAGGCGGGCGGGACGGCTGACCGCGATACGGGCGGTGCCCGTTCCACCTAGGCTTGGCAGGTGGAGATCAGAACCGGCCGGCTGCGGTTCGGCCCGGACAACGGGCGCCTGCTGCTGCGCACCGGCCGCACGGGTGTCGGCTCGACCGCCGGCCACGACCTGACCATCGAGGTGACCGACTGGTCGGTGCAGGTGAACGTTCCCGAGACCGGACCGGCGGATGCCACCGCGACGGCTCGCATCGGGCTGGGATCGTTGGCCGTGCGGACCGGCACCGGTGGTGCGCGACCGCTGACCGGGAAGGACCGCGGCGAGATCGAGAAGAACGCCCGGCGGACGCTGGACGTCGATCGCCACCCGACCGCCACCTTCGAGTCCACCCGCGCCGCCACCGGCGACGGTGTCGCCACCATCAGTGGGGTCCTCACCCTGCACGGGGTCGCCGCCCCCATCGATGTCGAGGTGCGCGAGCTGACGCCCGACCGGTATCGCGCCACCACGGTGGTGACCCAGTCGGCGTACGGGATCAAGCCGTATTCGGCCTTCTTCGGGGCGCTCAAGGTCCGTGACGACGTCGAGGTGGAGATCGAGGTCGACCTCGGAGGCTGACCCGTGGCCAGCCGGACGTCGAATGTCGCACTCGCCGCGAACCGAGCTCGATTCGGCTCGGGGTGGTCGCTGCATGCGATCCGGACGATATGAAAACGACAACCGATACCAATTATGCTCCCGGGACCGTCCCCTTGATGAGGAGGTCCCATGGCCGTACCGCACCCGATCCGACGTACCGGATTGATCTCGTCCGTGCTCGTCGCGCTCGCCGCAGCCGGCTGCTTCGGCAGCCCCAGCCCTGGCGAGGCCGGTGGCGACCGGTTGCGGGTGGTGATGCTGATGCCGCCGCGCGCCGCGCTGTCCCCGCTCAGCGATGACGCTTTCAAGCTCTCCCGCCTGGGGGTCGCCGAGGCGCTGACCGCGCTCGACGCGGACGGCGCACCGCAGCCGTCCCTGGCCGTGTCCTGGTCCCGCATCGATGACCGGACCTGGCGGTTCGTGCTGCGCGGCGGCGTGCGATTCCACGACGGGACGGCGTTGGATGCCGACCGCGCCGTCGAGTCGATCAGGCGGGCGGCGAGCGCCCGGCCGAAACCGCGGATCCTCGACGGGATCGAACTGACCGTCGAGCCCAACGGCCCGTCCGTGGTCGTGGTGCGGACCGGGGCGCCCGATCCGCTGCTGCCGCAGCGCCTGTCCAGCCCGCAGCTGTCCATCCTGGCGGCCAAGGCGTACACCGGCGACACCGTCGACCCGCGGGAAGCTGGCACCGGGCCGTTCATGCTCACCCACCTCAACGGCACCCAGGGCGCGACGTTGCACCGCTTCTCCGGCTACTGGGGCGGACGTGCCGCCGCGCCGGGCATCGACGTGTCCTTCGTCCCGGACGGCACCGCCCGCACCGCCGCGCTGCGCACCGGCACGGCCGACATCGTGGAGGCGGTGCCCGCCTCCCAGGCAGCGCTGCTCGCCCCCGACACCTACCGCGAGGTGGCGATGCCGCGCACGAACACCCTGTACCTCAACACCCGAAGTGGACCGTTCACCGACCCCGCGGTACGCGCCGCCGCCCGGGCCGCCGTCCGCCGCGACGAACTGGTTCGTGGGGTGTACGAGAACCGGGCCGACACCGCGGTCGGGCTGCTCGGACCGGCGCTGCCCTGGGCGGCGGACCGGCCCGTACGCGCCGAGCGCCCGGTCACTTCCGCGGCCAACAGGAAGATCGTGCTGGCTACCTTCAGCGACCGCCCCGAACTGCCCGAGGTCGCCGCGGCCCTGGCCGAGCACCTGCGGGCCGCCGGTTTCACCGTCGAGCAGGTGGTGCGCGAATACGCGTACATCGAAGCCGACGCGCTCGCCGGTCGTTTCGACGCCTTCATCCTCTCCCGCGCGACCATGCTCGACTCCGGGGACCCGGTCGCCTACCTGACCAGCGACTTCACCTGCGACGGCGGATTCAACATCGCCCAACTCTGCGATCCCGCTGTCGACCGTGCCATTGCCCTGGCCGGCGCGGAGGCCGACCTGACGGCCCGGCGCGCGCGGATCCTCGCCGCCGAGAAGGCCATCCTGGAGACCGACGTCGCCGTGCCACTGCTGCACGAGCGCGTGATCCAGGGCAACCGGCGCGGGGTCGTCGACGCGGTGTTCGACCCGCGCGAGCGACTGCTGATCGGCCTCACCACCCGCGTCGCGCGATGAGCGCCGACCGGACCCTCACCGCCCTGTCGCGGCTGGTGGCGGCGGCCGCGCTCGTGGCGCTGGTCAGCCTGCTGCCCTGGCTGTCCGGCCGCGACCCGGCGCTCAGCATCCTCCGCGCGCAGTACGGCGAACGCGAACCCGATCCGGCCACACTCGCCGCGATCCGCGAACGGCTCCACCTCGACGACGGCCCGCTGGCGCTGTCCCGCCGGTGGCTGACCGGGCTCGCCCATGGCGACCTGGGTACCTCGTGGGTGTCCGGCCACCCGGTCGCGCCCACCGTGTGGCGGGCACTGGGGGTGTCGCTGACCCTCATGGGCGCCGCCCTCGTCGTCGCGCTCACAACCGCCGCCCTGCTCACTGGTCGCAGCCTCGTTCGAGGGCGCACCCAGGCCCGCGCCGGCGGCACCGGCGCCGCGCTGGCGGCCGTACCCGAATTCCTGCTGGGCACGCTGCTGCTGCTGATCGGGGCGGTCTGGCTGAGGTGGGTGCCGCCGTTCGGTTGGTCGGCGCCCGCACACACCGTGCTGCCCGCGCTCGCGCTCGGAATCCCGGCCGGCGGGTTGCTCGGCCGGCTCGCCGACGACGCGCTGCCCGGGGCGTACCGGGAGCCGTGGGCGCGAACCTGGCGCTCCGCTGGCCTACCGTGGCGGACGCTTGCCCACGGCGCGCTACGCCGCTGCCTGCCGCCGCTGTTCCCGCAGCTCGCCCTCGTTGTCGTCGGCCTCGTCGGCGGCGCGGTCGCGGTGGAGATCCTCTTCGCGATCCCGGGACTGGGCCGCGTCGCGCTCGGCGCCGCCACCGCGCAGGATCTACCGCTGCTGCAGGGCGCCGTGCTGATCCTGCTCGTCGTCGCCGTCACGGTGGGCGGGCTCGCCGCCGGGGCGCACCGGCTGGCGCTGGGGCCGGTCCTCGCCGCGGCGGCGATCCAGCCGCCGCCGCCCGTGGATCCGCCCGCGAACCACCGCGGCTGGGTGCTACCGGCAGTGCTGGGTGGCCTGCTCCTGGCCACCATCGGGTCCGGGCTGGCCGGCGATCCGACTGCCATCGACATGAGCCTCCGGCTGGCGGCACCCGCGCTCGACGCGCCGGCGGGCCACGACGCGCTGGGGCGCGACGTCCTCGCCCGGCTGGGCCACGGTGCGCTGCACACCTTCGGCACTGCCACCGCGGTCAGCGTCGTCGCCCTGCTCACTGGTCTGGCCGCCGGACTGCTCCCACGGCTCTCCACCGGCGTGGCCGAGGTGGCCAACACCCTCCCACCCGTGATCGCCGGACTGTTGGTGGCGGCGGTCCTCGGGCCGAGCACGGCCGGCGCGGCCGTCGCCGTCGCCGCGACCGCCTGGGCGCCACTCGCCGCCCACACCGCGGCGCTCGTCAAGGAAGGGCATGGCAGCGGCCACGTGCAGGCCAGCCGGATGCTCGGGGCGAGTCGGATGCGCATCCTGGGCACCCACGTGCTGCCCGGAGTGCTGCCCGTGGTCACCCGCCACGCCATCCTGCGCCTACCGGCGGCCGCGTTGGCGATCGCCTCCCTCGGCTTCGTCGGGCTCGGTGCCCAGCCGCCCACCCCGGAATGGGGACTTCTGCTCGCCGAGGCGATGCCCTATGTCGAACGTGCCCCCTGGGCCGCGCTCGCCCCCGCCGCGGCGCTGATGTTGCTCGGCGCGTTCGCCGTCACCAGCTTGGCGATGATCGAAACGGGCGGGATCCGCCGGGTGCGTCGGCTCGGAACCGGCAGCAGGGCCAACTGACCACGCCGGTCGGCTCCCGAAACCCGCAAACTCATATCGATATTTCCAGGAATGGGTCCTGGGACTCCCGCGGCTTGCCGTCGGCAAGTACTCTCCCCGCGGAGAGGAACGCGATGATCAGTCGTCGAAAGTTGATCGGTACCGGTCTGGGCATCACAGCCAGCCTGGTTACCGCGGGTTGCAATCGTGGGGGCACGTCCGGCGCCTCGTGGTCGCAGCCCAGTCCCGCTGCGGCGAGTCCGACCGCGGGCGAGGTCCGAGTGACCGTCACACCTGCTGCCGATGCCACCAAGGTGTCCCCGCTCGAGCAGGTCGTCGTGGCGGTGGAGAGTGGCACGCTCAAGGACGTCTCGGTGGCGGCGGGGGGCAAGTCCGTCGCCGGCGAGCTGGGCGACGATCAGATGTGGCGTTCGACCGGCAAGCTGGCCTACGGGAAGACCTACACGGTCACGGTGTCGGCGGCCGACGCCGCCGGCGCGTTGACGGAGCACAAGAGCACGTTCAGCACCGTCAAGCCGTCCGGGGTCGCCTCCGTCACGTTCCAGGCCAACGCGCTGACCGCCCTCCATGCCGGCGGCACGTACGGGGTCGGCCAGCCGATCATGGTGAACTTCAGCAAGCCCGTCAAGAACCGCGCCGAGGCCGAGAAGGCGATGCTGGTGGAGACCACGCCGGCCGTCGAGGGACGGTGGCGCTGGATCGACAGCCGGAACGCGCACTGGCGGCCGGCCGAATACTGGGCCTCGGGCACGAAGATCTCCGTGAAGGTCAACCTCTTCGGCCAGGATCTCGGCAAGGGCGTCTACGGCGGTGCCAACGCCAGCACGAACTTCACCATCGGCCCGTCCCGCATCGCCATCGCCGACGCTCGCTCCCACCGGATGAAGGTCTACATCGACGGCAAGATGGTGCGGGACATCCCGATCAGCATGGGCAAGGGCGGCACCACCACGGGTGCGAACGGGCAGGTCATCAGCTACTGGACGCGCTCCGGCCCGCACGTGGTTATGACCCGGGAGCCCTCGCACCGGATGACCTCGTCCAGCTACGGGCTGGTCGATCCCAAGGACCCCAACTACTACGACGAGGTCATCAAGCTCTGTCTGCGAATCTCGTACTCGGGCGAGTACGTCCACATGGCTGACTGGAACATCGGGGCGCAGGGCAACCGGAACACCTCGCACGGCTGCATCAACGTCGGGCCGGCCCACGCCCGATGGTTCTACGACACGTTCCGCCTCGGCGACGTCGTCGACGTGCGCGGCACCCCTCGACAGATGGGGCTCACCGACGGGGTGGGTGACTGGACCGTACCGTGGGCGAAGTGGTGACCTGAGGTGTAAGGCGCCGGCGGCTGACGCCGTTCACCACGAGCGCCGGGTGCGCGCGCTGTCACGGCGTGAGCTGCTTCTCGAACCAGTGGTGGGCATAGTGCTCGCTGTTGTACGGCGCGATCTCGTGGTAACCGGCCGAGCGATACATCGAGATCGCCTCGGTGAGCGTGCGATTGGTGTCCAGCCGGACGGCGGTCCAGCCTCGCTCGGCGGCATATCGTTCCAGCTCGTCCAGCAGCCGCCGCCCGATTCCGAGCCCACGTACCGTGTCCGCCACCCAGACCCGCTTGATCTCGGCGGGTGCGTCGCGGTGGAGCTTGATCGCGCCGCAGCCGACGGGCTCGGCGTTGAGGGTGGCGAGCAGGAGCACGCCGGCGGGTGGGACGAGTTCCTCGTCGTGGATCGGGTTGCTCAGCGCCGGGTCGAACCCGTCGTCGAACCGCCGCGCGACGTCCCGGGCGTAGGCCCGTACGCACGCCCGTGCCCGCCGGTCGCTCGGCGGGCACGGCTCGATGGTCACCATCGATGCGATGAGCAGCCGCTCGACCTCGGCCATCGCCGCGACGAGCCGTTCGCGGCGTTGCTCGGTGAGCGGTTCGAGGATCGACCAGGCGAACTCGTCGGAGCGTTTGTCCAGCTCGGCCCACTCCGCCCGGCCGGTGTCGGTGAGCACCGCGTCCCGTACCCGTGCGTCACCGCCGACCTGGTCGGCCGGCCCCACCGTGACCAGCCCGTCGCCCTCGAGAGCTCGCAGGAGTCGGCTGAGGTACCCCGAGTCCAGCCCGAGCCGGGCCCGCAGGGCCGCGACCTCGACACCGTCAGGGCCGATTTCCCAGAGCAGGCGGGCCTGTGCGAGGGGGCGTCCTCGGGCCATGTACTCGTCGTCGAGCGCCCCCACCCGTTGGGTGACCGTCCGGTTGAACCGTCGTACCGCCGCAGTGAGCTCCGCCTTCATATTGCTGACCTTAGTCAGGCATGCGTGCCTGCCGCAAGCGGCCATGACCGCGGGCCGCCTCCGGTCCGGGCGGTTCTCAAGGCGCCCGGACCGGAGGCGTACGTCAGAAGCCGAGCGCCTCGCGGCCGCCGACGACCGGCACCGTGAGGCGGCTGGCGCCTGGTTGGACGGTCAGTCGGGTCCCGCCGAGCGGGAGCAGGGTGTAGTCCTGGTCGCTGGAGAAGACGACAACCCCGATGCGGTGTCCCGCTGCGAAGACGTAGTCCTTCGGTTGCAGGGTCCAGCGGTAGTCGTACATCGTCCCCTGCTTCACGGCGACCGTGTGCGACCAGCCGGTCCGGTTCTGCGGATCCATCCAGCCCCGGGTCACCACGAACGGCCGCGCCGTCGAGTCGGGCGCGCCGTAGTCGACCAGATAGACGGAGAGGTTCGCGTCGTCGCGGTTGTCGATGGACATGCGCAACCGCATCTCGGGTCGCCCGGACATGCGCACGTCGTGGGTCAGGACCGGCGAGCGGTAGACGAGCCGGTTGTCGCTGGCCGAGTCGGGATTGGCCACCAGCGTGGCCGGGCTGATCGTGCGTCCCTCGTCCACGAAGGACTGCTCGGCGCGCTGGTTCAGGGCGCCAATGGTGATCAGGCCGCCCGGCTCGGTCGGGCTGTCGGCGGTCAGGTGCAGCGCCACCTCGCGGGCGCCCGGGTCCGGCCAGTTGGCGTACGTGGTGTAGGAACGGTTCTCGCGTTGCAGGACCGCCGTCGGCTCGTCCATGATGCCGTTCTGCACGCCCCACAGCCAGTGGTCGAACCAGCGGTTCTCGGTCTGCTTGTAGGTCCACGTCTGGCCACTGGGCAGGGTCACCGTCGCGGTGTTGCCCGGGCCGCCGTGGCCACCCTGGTGCAGCCAGATCTTGCGCGGCACCTTGGCGGCGGCGAGCCGGTCCCACCAGCCGGCGAAGTTCTCCGTCTTCACGTTCCAGTCGTTGAGCCCGTGCACGACGAAGACGCTGGCGGTGACCTTCTTGGCGCCGGGCAGGTAGTCGCGTGCCCGCCAGAACTCGCTGTAGTCCCCGGTAACCCGATCCTGCTCCGCCGTCAGCTGTGCGATCTCGTCGGCGCACCTGCCCTCGGCGCGTGCCCGGCCCGCGGTGTACTGCGCCAGGATGTCGAGGTCCTCGCCCTGGAAGGTGCCCGGTGCGACCACCAGCCCGTTGGCCCGGTAGTAGTCGTACCAGTTGCTGATCGCGGAGACCGGGATGATGGTCTTGAGGTTCTCGACCCCGGTCGTGGCCACCATGTTGGGCAGCGTCCCGTTGTACGAGACACCGGTCATGCCCACCGATCCGGTGGTCCAGTCGGCGGTGACCGGCTCACCGGCGGCGTTGAACGCCCTCGCCCGGCCGCCCAGCCAGTCGATGATGGCCTTGGCGCCCAGCGTCTCCGCCATGTCCCCGCTGGTCGGACAGCCGTCGGAGTCCGCGGTGCCGATGCTCTGCCCGAGCACGACCGCGTACCCGCGCGGGACGTAGTAGTCGTCGAGGGTTCCGGGCAGGTTGGCCCTGGCCCGCTGGATCGCCAACGACTGTGACTGGGCGCGCTGTTGCTTGGTGAGCCCGTTCTGCGGCAGGTCGTCGACCAGCACGCTCGGGTAAGGAACGTCGTTCCAGGTGTTCTTGCGGTACGGGCTGTGTTCGAAGACGACGGGGACCTTGAAGCCCTCCGTGGCGGTCTCTCGGGGGCGGGAGATGTCGGCGACGACCCGGTCGAGCACGCCGTCGTGGTCGGTGTCGAGTGGCGTCTCGACCCAGACCCGTTCCTCGATGGCGTCCGCGAACGAGAACACCGGTTGGGTGATCCCGTCGCTGACGACGATGCCGGGTGACGGTGCCGGCTCGGCGCCGGCCGGTGCCGCGGGCACGGCCAGGACCGACGTGGTGGTTAAGGCGGCGGCGAGAAGGATGTGGCGGCGTGATGGACGCAAAGAGACCTCCCGTGATGGGCTTCCCGGGCCAATCATGCTAGTGCCGCCAGTGGTCGAGGTCGATGGTTGGGAGGGTCGAGAACGGGCAGGGCCGGACGGGATGGGCGGTCCCGGTCCGGATGATTCCGGGCCGGAGAGATCAGCCGGGAAGGAATCGGGCCTTCCCTCATTCCGGTGACATTCCGTATTGCCGGCGCCACGAGATGATAATTCCTCTCAATATCCCGAAATGGCGCGGCTGCTCGCGTCCGGTGATGAGAATGTGGCGACAGGAAGGCGCGAAACGGGGGGACGCATTATGGACTTGTGGCGACGATTGTCGCTGGCGGCCGCGGCCATCGCGGCCACACCGTTGGTCCTCGGTGGCTGCATCGCCGAACGGAAGGGCAGCCGCCCGGCCGAGGGGCGTGCCGGGCCGCCGGAGTTGACCATCACGCCCGCCGACAGAGCGAGCGACGTGCCGATCAGCGCCGAGGTGGGGACGGTGGTGAAGGGCGGACGGATCACCACCGTACGGATCACCGACGACAAGGGCGCCGAGGTCAAGTCCGAGCCCCGTGAGGACGGGTCGGCCTGGGTCCCGAGCGCGCCGTTGCAGCCCCGTCGGACGTACACCGCCGAGGTGACCGCCACCGGCGGCAAGGGGAAGACGACCACCCGGAAGACGACCTTCACCACGATGCCGACTTCAACGAAGCCGGCGACCACCAGCAGGTTGTATTTCGCCAACAATGAGACGTACGGGACCGCGATGCCGGTGGTCGTCACGTTCGACCCGCCCATTCCCAAGGACGCCAGGGTCGATGTGCAGCGCCGGTTGTTCGTCAAGACGGATCCGCCGCAGCCGGGGACCTGGTCGTGGGTGGCGGACGGCACGCAGGTCGAATACCGGGCCCCCGACTTCTGGCAGCCCGGCACGAGGATCAGCGTCCGGAGCGCCCTGGAAGGGCTGCCGATCGGGAAGGACCAGGTCGGGGACGCCGACCGGACGGCGACCTCGAAGATCGGCCGGCAGGTCTCGCTCGACATCGACAACGCCACCAAGCAGATGTCGGTCTATCAGGACGGCAAGTTGCTGCGGAAGATTCCGGTGAGCCTCGGCAAGCCGAGCACGCCGACCTCCAGCGGCAAGATGGTGATCATGGAGAAGTTCCAGTACACGACGTTCGACACCCGGGGCGACCCGATGGGTGGCTACGTGGTCGACGTCGAGGACGCCCAGCGACTCACCAACGGAGGCGAGTTCATCCACGGGGCGCCGTGGTCGGAGGGGGACCAGGGCAACACCAATGTCTCGCACGGCTGCACCAACCTCTCCGCCGCCGCGGCGGACTGGCTGATGGGAATCACGCAGGTCGGTGACCTGGTGACGGTCAAGGGCACCGAGGTGACGCTGGACGCGGGCAACGGCTGGACGGCCTGGAACGTCAGCTGGGACGAGTTCGCCAAGGGCAGCGCCCTGCCAGTTCCGGCGGGGCTCCGACCGAGCCCGACCCAGCCGGCTGACCCGGGTGCCGTGACCAGCGAGTCACCGCAGCCCGCCCCGTCCGTAAGCGGCGGCTGACCCGAAGACGTACGAAACGAAGTGGCCCGCTACGGCGGGCCACTTCGTTTTGGTGCTTCGGCTCGTACGGGGCTGGTGCGACCCCGAAGGCCCGTACAACCGATCTCGCGTGGCTCCCGTCTATAGGTGGGATCCCAACGGAGGTTTGGCGAATGCGGGACGAGCCCGAAGCGGAATACATCGAGTACGTCACGGCGCGGCTGCCCGGCCTGCGCCGGCTGGCGTACTCGCTCTGCGGCGACGACGACCGGGCGGATGATCTGGTCCAGGAGGCGGTGACCAAGCTCTACCTGAAGTGGTCGAAGGTTTCCCAGGTAACCCATCTGGACGCCTACACACGCGCGATCGTGGTGCGGACCTTTCTGGACAGTCAGCGCAAGGGCTGGTGGCGGGTGCTGCTGTCCGGCCAGGCACCCGATCTGCGGCGCACGGTGGACTCCGGGGCGGAGGAGCGGGCGGTGCTGCGGGACGCCCTGGCCCGGGTGCCGGCCCGGCAGCGGGCCGTCCTCGTCCTGCGCTACCTGCATGACCTGCCGGTCAACGAGGTCGCCGATCTCCTCGGCTGCTCCGTCGGCACGGTGAAGAGCCAGGCCTCACACGGATTGAAGACGATGCGGCGGCTGCTGGGCGACCAGGAGTTCGCGGCGAGTGGGACGAAAGGGTGAGGTGAGATGCAGACCGACGACGAATACACGATCAGCATGCTGCGCCGGCTGGACGACGAGCCGACCCGACCGAGTCAGGTGGACCTGTTCCAGGCCGTCGGTACGGCGCGGCGCCGGCGCCGCGCCCGCCGGGCGGCCGGGATGGGCGGCGCGGCCGTACTGGCGGCGGTGGCGGCGACCGTCGTACCGCTGGCCCTCCACGGGGTACGCCCGGGAGGGCCGGATGACCGCCTTGCTGGGGAGATGACGGGCACCGCCAGCCCCTCCGCACCGTCGGTGGCCCCGCCGGCGTCGGTGGCCCCACCGACGAACTGCACGGTGCACGCGTTGCCGGTCCCGGGCGGTGATCCGATGAGCCTGGTGACCGGCGGGGATCCAACGGGACGGTTCCTCCTCGGCCGGTCGTACCCGGTGGGCCACAAGGGCAGCTATCCGGTGCTGATCTGGGACAACGGGGTGCCGCGCCGGGTGAACCTGCCCGGCTCGGACCAGCGGCTGGCCGACATCACCTCGGCTGGAGTGGCGGTGGGTGCCGGCTGGACGGCGAAGGGCCCGGTCGCCCACCTCTATCGGGACGGCAAGGTCAGCAAAATGCCGGGCGGTGAATCGGCGGAGGCGCTGGCCATCAACGGCGCCGAACGGGTCGTCGGCTACCGCGGCGGGCCGGGAAATGCCCGGCCCATCATCTGGTCCAGCCCGTCAACCTCGGCGGTGGACCTGCCGATGCCCCCTGGGCAGGGGTGGGGCATGGCGGTCGACATCGACGAGGACGGCACGGTGATCGGCGTCCTGCACGGCCGGGACGGCACAGTCGCCGCCTCCGGAGGGCCCGTGCACTCCCGGCAGGGATACCTGTGGCGGCCGGACGGCACCGGGCAGGAGTTGCCGAAACCGACGGTCGCGGGTGCTCCCGCCGACGAGTTCATTCCCCAGTCGATCCGCGACGGCTGGGTGACCGGCCTCGCGGTCCGATACGACCCGGATGCCCCTGGCCGGACGGTCGGGGGGACGGACGCGGGGGTCAAGCCGCCGCTGGACCCGAGCGGCAAGCCGACGGACATTGCAGAAGTCAGGACGCTGGTGCGGCTGCACGTGGCGACCGGAGAGTTCGTCGCCCTCCCGCCCAAGGCGCTGTCCAGCCTGGCCGGCAACGGGCGCTGGGTGGCGGGCTCGATCGACGACGATCACGTCGGCCTGCTCACCGACGCGGGCCTGCTGATGCTGCCGAGCCTGCACAAGCACACATTGCCGATGGTCAACGTGCTGAGTGACGACGGGCGAACTCTGGCGGGGCAGAGCGACAACTCGAAGGGCGACCCGCAGGCCGTGGTCTGGCGTTGCCGGTGACCGTCGACCGGGCCGCCGGCGGCGGCGGCTTCGCCGCCGGCTGACGATCGACCGACGCCCCGGTGCGGGTTGGCCGCACCGGGGCCTGCCCGACGAACGCTCAGGTCTCGGAGGGCTCCTGGTCGACGGGGTCGGAGACGATGGTGTGCTCATGAATGCGACCGGTGGTGCTGGACAGCGGCATGCCGTTGCCGCCCCAGCGGGTCGCGATGATCTCGGCGGCGATGCTGACCGCGGTTTCCTCGGGGGTGCGTGCCCCCAGGTTCAGGCCGATCGGCGAGGCGAGCCGGGCAAGAGCCGGTTCCGGTACGCCGGCCTCGCGTAGCCGGGTCATCCGTTCGTCGTGGGTGCGCCGCGAGCCCATCGCGCCGACGTACGCCAACGGCAGGTCGAGCGCGACCCGCAACACGGGCACGTCGAACTTGGGATCGTGGGTGAGCACGCAGACGACGGTCCGCTCGTCGACGCGACCCGCCTCGGCCTCGGCGGCCAGGTAGCGGTGCGGCCAGTCGACGACCACTTCGTCGGCGTCGGGGAACCGTCGCCGGGTGGCGAATACCGGCCGGGCGTCGCAGACCGTGACCCGGTATTTGAGGAAGGCGCCGACGCGGGCCACGGCGGCGGCGAAGTCGATCGCCCCGAACACGATCATCCGGGGTCGTGGCGCGAACGCGCTGACCATGACCGTCAGACCGCTGCCGCGCCGCTGCCCGTCGACCCCGTAGTGCAGCAGCCCGGTGCTCCCGAGGGCCAGCATTCCGCGTACGTCGTCGGCGACGGCGTCGTCGGCCCGGGCCGAGCCGAGCGTGCCGTGGCGCGCGTCGGCAGTGACCACCAGGCGACGGCCGGGCCGCCCGGGCGGGCCCTCGATGCAGGTCGCCGTCGCCACGGGACGTTCAGCGGCGATCGCCGCGGCCACCTCCGGCAGTTCGGGGAAGTTGTCCGGGTCGACCCGCTCGACGAACAGGTCGATGATGCCGCCGCAGGTCAGGCCGACGGCGAACGCATCGTCGTCGCTGATGCCGTAGCGTGCCGTCCGGGGCTCGCCGGACACCCGCACCTGCTGGCACAGCTCATAGACGTCGGCCTCCACGCAGCCGCCGGAGACGCTGCCGACGGCGGTGCCGTCCGGGCCGACCAGCATTGTCGCGCCGGCCGGCCGCGGCGCGCTCCGCCAGGTGCTGGTCACGGTCGCCATGCCCACCGGTTGCCCGGCGCGCCACCAGCGCAGCAACTCGTCCAGAACCTCACGCATCGGGGGCCACGTCCAGGTCGTGGTCGTCGGCCACGTCGGCGCACGGCACCACCCGTACCGCTGCGCGGTTGGCCCGCAGGTACGCCCGCGCGCCCGCATCGCCCACCGCCTGCCGCGCCACGCCCGCCCAGTGGTCGCGGCCGAGCAGCACCGGATGGCCCGCGCGGTCGTTGTCGTACCCGGCCATGACCAGGTCCGCCGCGCCGGCGTCGGCGGCGACCCGACGCACCGCCGCGGCGGTCACGCCCGGCATGTCGACCAGCAGCACCACCGTCGCGGTGGCGTCGGTGTCGGCGAGCGCGGCCAGCCCGGCCCGAAGCGAGGACCCCATGCCGGTGTCCCAGAGCGGATTGTCCACGGCGGTGACGCCGTCGAGGTCGGCCGTGGCGCGGACCTCGGCGGCGGCCGCGCCGAGCACGACCACGACGGGCGAGCACCGCGCCTGGCGAAGCGCCGCGACGGACCGGTCGACCAGCAACTGCCCGGCATCGCGGACGAGCGCCTTCGGCATCCCGTAGCGTCGGCCGGCGCCCGCGGCGAGGACCAGTCCCGCCGTCGTCATCCTCGGGTCCGGATCCGCCGGGGGATGTCGGTGCTCATGCCTGCTGTCCTCCCCACCGCGCCGTGGCCGGTGCCCGCAGCCGGCCGGCCGCGATCGCCACCGTCACACCTCCCCAGCATGCATCGGCGGTGCCGCCGACGCCAGGGCGGACAGCGCGGCGGTGAAACATTCCACCGGTGGCTGGACGAGGCCGGCGCCGACCTGCCCGGTGCCGGGCACCCGGCCGGCGATGCCGGTGTTGATCTGGGGGCGCAGGCCGGTGCGGACCACGGAGACGACGTCGATGCCGGTCGGCGCGCCACGGAAATCGAGGATCGGCAACGCGTACGCGGGGTTCTCGGCGGCCGTGATCTCGTACATCTGCGCGGTCGTGCGCAGGGCGTCGGGCACGGTGCCGCCGACGAAGCGGACGATCGCCGGTGCGCCGGCCATGGCGAAGCCACCCAGCCCGGCCGTCTCGGTGATCGCCGAGTCGCCGATGTCCGGGTTGGCGTCGTCCGGGCCGTACGCACCGAGGAACAGTCCGGACGGCACCTCGGCCGGGCCGGTGAACCAGGCGTCGCCCGTCCCCGAGACCTGGATCCCGAAGTCGGTGCCGTTGCGGGCCATCGCGGTGACCACCGTGGCGCCGGGGATGCCTGCCGCCGCCGCGGTCTGCAGCTTCGCCGCCGGCATGACGAGGTTGAGGAAGAAGTGGTCGTTACCGCCGACGAACCGGGCGACCTCGGCGACGTCGGCGGACGGCAGCCCGGCGTCGACCAGGTGCGGAAGCAGGTCCCGCAGCAGCATGAGGGTGCCGGCGCGGTTGCGGTTGTGGCCCTCGTCGCCCATCTGCACCATCTGCCCGATGATCGCCTTGACGTCGATGGGTCCGCCGCGGCGCAGCGCGGCCCGCAGCGCGGGCCCCAGCACCGCGGACATCCAGCGGAGCCGGTCGATCACGTCGGGGGAGTAGGCGCCGTAGCGCAACACCTTGCCGAGGCCCTCGTTGAGGCTGCACCAGCTCGTCCGGTCGTGCGTCTCGTCCCGCAGCACGAACACCCACATCGAGGGCGAGACGACGCCGGCCATCGGCCCGACCCCGCCCCGGGCGTGGCAGGGTTCGAGCTGCACGCTCCCCGCGGCGAGCAACGCCGACGCCTCGTCCGGGGAATCGGCCAGGCCCTCGAAGAGCATCGCGCCGATCAGCGCACCCCGCATCGGCCCGGACGCGCGCTCCCAGGTGATCGGCGGCCCGGCGTGGCAGAACTGCCCGGGCCGCAGCCCGAGCACCTCGGCGGCCGGGCGGACGTCGACCAGCGTCGCGCCCGCCGCGAGCATCCGCCGGGTGGCCTCGGCGTTGGCGGCGGCGCGGCGCGGGTCCGCGAGAACCCGGGCGAGCGGCTCCTCGGTGCCCGCGAGCGGCGGCTGCCACTGCACGGGCAGGTGCGCGACGGCCTGTGCGGCCAGTGCCTCGTCGAACAGGCCGACGCCGGCGGTCACGATCCGGGGTTCGGTGGCGAGGTCGATCACTCAGGGGCCTCCGAAGGCACGAGCTGGACGGCGTGATTCACGAGCTGGACGGCGTGCCGGGCCGCCTCGGCGTTGGACGTGAAGACGGCGGCCCCGGCGTCGCACAGCGCCGACGCCTGCCGATGGAGGCCCTGGGGATCGCCGGCCGTGCCGATCAGCGCAACGACGACGGGGACCTGCGCGGCGGCGATCGCCGCCGCGAGCTCCGCGGCCGGGTCCGGGTGCGAGCCGTGCCCGAGCACGATGTCCAGCAGCACCACCCCGCACGCCGGGTCGGTGGAGTCGGCGAGGAGCCGTTCGACGCGCCGCCCGCAGTCGATCATCGGGTGTGGGCGGCCGCGGGTCAGCGCGTCGTCGCCGAAATCGATCATCGTGTGGCTGTCGGCGGTCAGGCTGGCCGGCAGGGCCCACTCCGGCCGCAGCGGAATGTTCGACCGCACCGGCCCCAGCGCGGCGCTCACGATGAGCATCGCCTCGTCGCACAGTGTCCCGCCGGAGAACAGCCCGCGGATCGTCCCCCCGGTGCCGGCCCGCGGCGTGGTCGGGAGCCAGGCCGGCCAGGGCGACGGGACCGGCGTGCCGAGCCGGCGTAGCACGTCGGCGGCGACCTCGGTCAGGTCGGGGCGGCCCTCGCCGAGCAACGCGAACACCACCGGAGTCGACAGGCGCGCGGCGTGCTCGCTCACCCGGGCGGCAACCTCTGGCGCCGGGGGTTTGGAGATCACCACGATGAGTTCGGTCGCGTCGTCGGCGTCGAGCGCGGCGAGCGCGGCGAGTGTGCTCCGGCCCGCCACGGCCGCCGACAGGTCGCGCCCGCCGACGCCGAGGGCGTGCGACACGCCGACCCCGGCCGTGTCGAGCAGGCTCATCATGTGTTGGGCGCCGGTGCCGGATGCGGCGACCAGTCCCACCGGTCCGGGGCGTACGACGTTGGCGAACCCGAGACCGACACCGCCGACGACCGCGGTGCCACAGTCGGGACCCATCGCGAGCAGCCCGCGCCGCGCGGCCGCGTCCTTGAGCCGGATCTCCTCGGCGATCGGGACGTTGTCGGAGAACACCATCACCGACGTGCCGGCCTCCAGGGCGTCCATCGCGTCGGCGAACGCGTACCGGCCGGGCGTGGAGACGAGCGTCAGGTTCGCCCCGAGCCGCCGTACGGCCGAACCGACCGTGCGCGGCGCGACCTCCGGCGTTCCCTCGGCCGGTGCGGCGGCGGCGTCCATCTCGGAGTCGAGCCGGGCGAGTGCCGCCCGCAACGCGTCGTCGTCGACGGCGGCGACAGCGACCAGCAGGTCGTTCGGGGTGGCATCCGCCGGCAGGGTGAATCCCAGGCCGGCGGCGAGGTCGAGGTTGAGCGGGGTCGCCATCGCGACGAGCCCGGCCGACACCCCGGGAGTGCCGTTGACCGCGCGGCTGACCTGCATCAGGCGTACCGAGTCGCGATAGCTGCCGCGGCGTAGTTCGACGTGGCTGGTCATGCGGTCACCTCGCGGGAAATTGTCGAAACGGCGCGTACGCCGTGCGCCAGGCCGGTGCCGGAGGTGTGGCCGACGCGCAGCAGCGAATCGGCCGCACCCGGCACGCCGGTGAGCAGGGCGGCCAGCTGTGGCACGCATTCGCCGCGCGCCGCGTGCCACAGCAGCACGGCGGAGACGAACACGGTGCGCCGGAACGCCGTCCGCATGACCTCCGCGGCCAGCGCGGGGCCCGCGGGCGAGCCGGTCGCGATGAGTGCGACGAGGGCCCCGGCGAGTACGTCGTCGCCGAGCGGAGTGAGTCCGGGTCCGCGCCCGAGGAGCGCGGCGACCGGCCCGGCCAGCGGCGCGCCGGCCGCGAGGGCCCCCGCGAGCCGGGTGACCGCGGCGGACGTACCGGGGTCGAGCGGTGGTGGGTGCGTGGCGGGAAGCCGACCGATGGCCCGCGGGCGCGCCGGGCGCCACCAGCGCGACGGCCGGTACGTGATCCCACCCAGCGTCAGCTCCCCGCCGCCGACCGAACCGGTGTCGCCGATGCGGACGCCGGACGGTGGCGCGCCGTGGCCGAGGACGAGCGCGCACGGCACCCGGACGGCGCTCGGGGTGGTGAGGCAGACCGCCGGACACGCGGGGTCGTCGGTCCGCAGATAGACCGCCTGGGCGGTGACGGCGGCGACGGTGGCCAGCCGCCGGGGACGCAGCAGCACCGGCGCGACCGATGCCGCGGCGGCGACCGGACGAGGCTGCACGCGAACACCTCCTCCTCGCCGACGATGTCCTGAGGGTAGGTGAGTGGTCTATCGTGCGTTGATGGTCGAAGGTGCCAACGGTGCGGCCGATTCTTCGGCTGAAGTTGCCCAGACGGAACGAGCCGCGCCCGCCGCGACAAAGCGGGCCACGCCCGGTGTGCCGGAGCAGGCTACGCCCGCTGTGGGCCTGCGGGTAGGAGAGATCCTCGGCGTCTCCTCGCTGGCCGGTGCCAGGGTGCTGGCCGGTGCGACGGGTCTCGACCGGATCGTGCGGTACCTGAACATCATGGAGGTGCCGGACATTCTGTCCTGGGTCAAGCCGCACGAGTTGCTGCTGACCACCGGCTATCCGCTTCGTGAGGATCCGCAGGCGCTGGTCAACCTGGTCGGCGAGCTGGACGATCGCGGTCTCGCTGCGCTGGCGATCAAGCTGCACCGGTACCTCGACGAGGTGCCCGCCGCGATGCTCGCCGAGGCCGACCGGCGGGGCTTTCCGATTCTCGAGGTCCCGGCCGGCGTCGGCTTCGCCGACGTGCTCAACGAGGTCCTCGCCGAACTGTTGAACCGGCAGGCGGCGGTGCTCGCCCGCAGCGAGGAGGTGCACCGCGCGCTGGTGTCGGTGGTGCTCGACGGCGGGGACCTGAGCGACCTGGCGGCCGAACTGACCCGGCTGCTGGGCGGGCCGGCGCTCATCACCACGCCCGACGGCCGGGTGCTCGCCAGGGCGGGCGACATCGCCGGCGGCTTCGACCAGTCGGGCCGGTTCCTGATCGAGTCCAAGGGTGCCCACATCGTCGTGCCCATCGTCGCGGGTCGGGTCGACCACGGCCGGATCGTCGCGTTCCCGGCCGACCCGCAGACACCGCTGACCGACGCCGACGTGCACCACCTCGAGCGCGCCGCGACCGTGGCGGCGCTGGCGATCACCAAGGAACTCGCGGTGGCGGCGGTGGAGAGCAAGTACCGTGCCGACTTCCTGCGCGACCTGCTGGCCGGCCGGGTCGAGGACCTGTCGGCCGCGGTCACGCACGCCCGCTCGTTCGGGTGGGAGATCGACCGTCCGTCGGTCGTCGTGGTCGCCGAGCTGGATTCCGAAGCGGTGCCGCCGGCCACCGCCGCGCCGCAGCTGCGGCCGGTCGAGGAGCGCTTCGCGGCAGCCTGGCAGTCAGTCGTGCGCTGGCGCGACCCGCGGGCGGCGGTCGTCAACTTCAACCGGGAGGTGGTGGTCCTGCTCGGCCTGCCGGCCGACGGTGACATCGACCGGCTGGTTGGCGAACTGGTCCGGCTCGTCAAGGGTGACGGCGGCGGCGGGCGGCGCTCCTTCTCACTCGGCGTCTCCCGCCCGGCCGAGGGAGCGCACCTCATGCAGGCCTACGAGCAGGCCCGGGCGGCGGTGCGGATCGGCCGGCGGTTGCACGGCGACGGGGCGCGGACCAGGTTCGACCGGCTGGGGGTGCACCGCCTGTTGTCGCTCATCACCGACCGGTCGGAGCTGCGCGGATTCCTCACCGACGCGCTCGGCGAACTGGCCGTCGACAACCCGGAGAACGCGGACCTGCGACAGACCCTCGCGGTGCTGCTCGAGACCAACTGCAACGTCGCCGAGACCGCGCGGCGGCTGCACTTCCACTACAACACGCTGCGGTATCGCATCGGCAAGCTTGAGCGCATGGTCGGCCCGTTCACCAACGATCCGATGCTCCGGCTCGACCTGATGCTGGCGCTGCGGGTGCTGGAAATCAGAGGGCTGTGATGATCCGCCAAGTCCGCCCCCCAATCTTGGCGAGATTTGCCCATGTGTCTTTGGTCACCGGCGACAGATCCTGATCGGCAATCCGGCGCTGCTGCGCCGTGAGCTGCCGACGAGAGGAGGGTTCATGGCCCTGCTGGGATGGCGAGTCGTGCACGGCGGAAAGACGCCACCGCCCGGTGAGGTGGTACGACCGGACGAGCGGCTCTCCTGGCCCCGGACGGTCGGGCTGGGCGCGCAGCACGTCGTGGCGATGTTCGGCGCCACATTTGTCTTTCCGATCATCATGGGGCTCAACCCCCAGCTAGCGATCATGATGAGCGGCATCGCGACGATCTGCTTCCTGCTGATCGTCAAGGGCGTCGTGCCCAGCTACCTCGGCACCTCGGCGTCATTCGTCGGCGGTGTGGTGGCGATCAGGGCGCAGGGCGGCAGTTCGGCCGAGGTGACCGGCGCCATCCTGGTGGCCGGCGTGATCCTCATGCTGTGCGGCGTCGCGATCCACCTGCTCGGCGCGCGGGTGCTGCACACCGTGCTGCCACCGGTGGTCACCGGCGCGGTCGTCATGCTGATCGGCTTCAACCTCGCCCCGGTCGTGGCCGGCGTCTACTGGCCGCAGGACCAGTGGGTGGCGCTGCTGACCATGCTCGCCGTGATGGCGATGGCGGTCGGCTTCCGGGGCTTCCTCGGCCGGATCGCGGTCTTCCTCGGTCTCGTCCTCGGGTACCTGCTGTCCTGGGTCTTCGACCTGGTCTTCGGCAAGATCAATTCCTTCGATCCCGGTGCCGGCAAGGCCACCGAGCACTTCCGGGTCAACTGGGGCGGCGTCCGCTCCGCCGACTGGTTCGGCTTCCCGCCGAGCACCACGACCGGTGCCGACGGCAAGGAGATCGCCGGCTGGCACCTGCCCGACTTCAAGTTCACGTTCATCCTCCTCGTCCTGCCCGCCGTCATCGCGCTCATCGCGGAGAACGCCGGACACGTCAAGGCCGTCGCCGAGATGACCGGCAACGACCTCGACCCGGTGATGGGCAAGGCGATCGCCGCCGACGGCTTCGGCACCGTGCTGGCCAGCTCGGTCGGTGGCTCGCCGACCACGACGTACGCGGAGAACATCGGCGTGATGGCCGCGACCCGCGTCTACTCCACGGCCGCGTACTACGTCGCGGCCCTCGTCGCGCTCCTGTTCGGCTTCTCGCCCAAGTTCGGGGCGCTGGTGTCGGCCACGCCGGGCGGCGTACTGGGCGGCATCACCGTCGTGCTCTACGGCATGATCGGCCTGCTCGGCGCGAAGATCTGGAAGGAGAACCGGGTCGACTTCGGCAACCCGATCAACCTGATCCCGGTGGCCGCCGGCATCATCATCGCCATCGGCAACACCACCCTGGTGTTCAGCTCGGAGTTCGAGCTCGCCGGGATCGCGCTGGGCACCATCGTCACCGTGGTGACCTACCACCTGGTCCGGGCCATCGCCCCGCGCCACCTGCGCGACCAGCAGCTCGACGAGTCGGCGGGGCCCGCCCCGGTCGCCCCGGCCCAGCGATCCGGCGACGAGGTCGACGCGCCGAAGGTCTCATGAAGCCGGCGTCGTTCGAGTACCACCGGCCGACCGGCCTCGGCGAGGTCCTCACCCTTCTCGCCGAGGCCGGTCAGCACGGCAAGGTGCTCGCCGGCGGCCAGAGCCTGGTACCGGTGCTCAACATGCGGTTGGCCGCGCCCCGGCAGCTGATCGACATCAACGCCGTGCGGGAGCTGGCCTACGTACGGGTGGTCGACGGCGACGTCGAGGTCGGGGCGCTCGCGCGGCACGCCGACCTGGAGCGCGACGCGGCAGCGTACGCCGCGATCCCGCTGCTGCGGCGCGCCACCGCGCACGTCGCGCACGCGACGATCCGCAACCGGGGTACGACCGTCGGCAGCCTCGTGCACGCCGACCCGGCGGCGGAGATGCCCGCGGTGCTCACCCTGCTGAACGGCCACGTCACGCTGGCGTCGACCGGAGGCCGCCGTACGGTCGCCGCGGCGGACTTCTTCGTCGGGCCGCTGGAGTCCTGCATACGGCCGGGTGAGCTGGCCGTGTCGGCGACGTTCCCGGCACCGCCGCCCGGCACCGGCAGCGCCTGGCTCGAGCTGTCCCGCCGCCACGGCGACTACGCGCTCTGCGGCGTGGGCGTGCTGGTGACGCTCGACCCCGACCTGCGGGTCGTCGCCGCCCGGGCCGCCCTCATCTCGGTCGGCCCGGTGCCGGTGCTCGTCGACCTTGCCGACGCGGTGGCCGGCCGGCACGTCGACGCGGCCGACTGGAGTGCCGCCGCGGCCCTGGCCGCCGCGGCGGCCGAGCCGGAGGACGACATCCATGCCACCGCCGCCTACCGCGGGCACCTGGCCGAGGTCCTGACGGCCCGGGCGTTGCGGGCCGCGGCGCAGGAAGCGAGCGCACATGTCCGAACATGACATCCGGTTGTCCGTCAACGGAATCGAGCGGTCGGCGCGGGTGCCGGCACGGCGACTGCTCTCCGACTGCCTGCGTCACGACCTGGGGCTCACCGGCACCCACGTGGGATGCGAGCACGGCGTCTGCGGGGCGTGCACGGTGCTGGTCGACGGCGCCCCGATGCGCTCCTGCCTGCTGTTCGCGGTGAGCGTCGACGGTGCCGAGATCACCACGGTCGAGGGCTGCCGGGCGCCGGACGGCGGGCTCGGCCCGGTGCAGCAGGCGTTCCAGGACTGCCACGGCCTGCAATGCGGCTTCTGCACGCCCGGCTTCATCACCACCATCACGGCCTACCTGCGGGACAACCCGAACCCCACCGAGGCGCAGGCGCGCGAGGCGATCGGCGGAAACCTGTGCCGATGCACCGGCTACCAGAACATCGTGGCGTCGGTCCTGCAGGCCGCGGACATCCTCCGGAGCGAATCGTGAAGGTCTTCGGCGAGCCGATCGCGCGCCTGGAGGATCCCCGGCTGGTCTCCGGTCAGGGGCGCTACCTCGACGACCTCGGAAACCCGGCGACGCTCGCGGCCGCGTTCGTGCGCAGCCCGCACGCCCACGCGCGGATCGTCGACATCGACGTCACCGACGCGCTCGACGTCGCCGGGCTGGTGGCGATCTACACCTACGACGACCTCGAGGGGCGGGTGGCCGAGCCACTGCCGATCCTGATCCCGCACCCGGCGCTGCGGGCACCGCGCACCCCCTGTCCGCTCGCCAACGGCGTGGTGAAACACGTGGGCGAGCCGGTCGTGATGGTGGTGGCCAGGGATCGCTACGTCGCCGAGGACGCGTGCGAGCGGATCCGGGTGGAGTACCAGGCGCTGCCCCCCGTGGTCGGTATCGACACCGCGTTCCGCGCCGAGCACACCGTGCACGACGACGTGCCCGACAACGTCGCCGCGCACCTCGTCCAGGAGGTGGGCGACGCCCGGGCGGCCATCGACGCGGCGCCGCACCAGCTCGAACTCCGCCTCGACATCGAACGCTCCGCGTCGATGCCCATGGAGGGCAAGGGCGTGTACGCCCGCTGGGACGCGCACGACCGGTCGCTGCGTGTCTACTCCTCGACCCAGACGTCGACCTCGCTGCGGTTCGCGCTCGCGCACAAGCTGAGCGTGCCCGTGGACCGGGTCGAGGTGGTCACGCCCGACGTGGGCGGCGGCTTCGGCGTGAAGATCATGCATCCGTGGCCCGAGGAGATCCTCGTTCCGTGGGCCGCGATCCGGCTCGGCCGAGAGGTCAAGTGGGCCGAGGACCGCCGGGAACACTTCATCTCCTCGGCGCACGAGCGGGGCCAGCAGCACACCGTACGGGTCGGGTTCGACGACAGCGGCCGCCTGCTCGGGCTCGACGTCGAGTTCCTGCACGACAACGGCGCCTACACGCCGTACGGCATCGTCGTGCCGGTCATCACCGCCACCCAGCTGCTCGGGCCATACAAGCCGGGCGCCTACCGGGTCGAGTTCCACTCGCTGTACACCAACACCGTCATCGTCACGCCGTACCGGGGCGCGGGCCGGCCGCAGGGTGTGTTCGCGATGGAGCGCACGATGGACGCCATCGCCGATCACCTGGGGCTGGACCGGGCGGTGGTGCGCGAACGCAACCTCATCGTGCCCGACGAGATGCCGTTCGATCAGGGCCTGATGTTCCAGGACGGACGCGGACTGGTCTACGACTCCGGCGACTTCCCGGCCACCCTCGACAAGATCCGCAAGCTGGTCGGCTGGGACGACTTCGAGTCGTACCGGGAGCGGGCCCGTGCCGAGGGCCGACGGGTCGGCATCGGGCTGGCCTGTTACGTGGAGGGCACCGGCGTCGGGCCGTACGAGGGCGCGCACGTGCGGGTCGAGACGAACGGCCAGGTGCACGTGGCGACCGGCCTGACCACCCAGGGCCAGGGCCACGAGACCGTGTTCGCGCAGGTCGCGGCCGAGGAACTGGGGGTGCCGGTCGAGCACGTCACCGTCGTCACCGGCGACACCCGGCGGTTCAAGTACGCGGTCGGCACGTTCGCCTCCCGGGCGGCGGTGATGAGCGGCAACGCCGTCGCGCTGGCCGCCCGCAAGGTACGCGCCAAGGCGCTGCGGATCGCTGCCGAGGCCCTGTCCTGCGCCCCCGGCGACCTCGACATCGTCGACGGCGTCGTACGGTCGCCGGACGGCGCGGAGATCCCCTTGACGACCGTCGCCGTGCTCGCCAACCCGCTGCGGTACGCGTTCGACGGCGAGACCGCCCGCGCCACGCAGTTCGCGGTCGGCGGGCGCACCGACCGGCCGCCCGTCGAGCCGGGTGAGGAACCGGGGCTGGAGGCCACCGACTACTACTCGCCGCTGCGCTCCACGTTCGCCAACGGCGCCCACGCCGCGGTCGTGGAGATCGACCCGGAGACGGCCGACATCAAGATCCTGCGGTACTGCGTGGTGCACGACTGCGGGACGCTGATCAACCCGCGGATCGTGGCCGGCCAGGTCCACGGCGGCGTCGCGCAGGGCGTCGGCGGGGCGCTGTACGAGCGCATCGTCTACGACGAGCACGGGCAGCTGCTGAACGCGTCCTACATGGATTTCCTGATCCCGTACGCCTCCGAGGTGCCGACGGTGGAGATCGACCATCTGGAGACGCCGTCGCCGCTCAACCCCCTCGGGGTGAAGGGCGCGGGTGAGGCCGGCGTCATCCCCGGCGCGGCGGTGCTGGCGGCCGCGATCGAGGACGCCGAGGGGTTCCGCATCGACCGGATGCCGATCTCGCCGGCCGAGTTGTGGGAGCTGCGCAGGCGGCACGAGGCCGGCGAGGTGCCGGGCCTGATGAAGGGAGTTCGCACGTGAAGGTATCCGGCACAGCTGTCCTCCGCGGCCCGGCCGAGACGGTGTACGCCGTGCTCAACGACCCCGCCGTGCTCGTGCGGACCATCCCCGGATGCGAGCGGCTCGAACAGGTGGCTTCCGATTCCTACAAGGCGACGGTCACCGCCGGCGTGGCGTCGATCAAGGGCTCGTTCTCCGGCGCGGTTCACCTGAGCGAGCAGCGACCGCCGCACTCGCTGGTGCTGCGGGCGTCCGGGGCGGGGGCGCCCGGCACCGTCTCGGCCGACGTCAAGGTCACCCTCGCGGACAACGGCGACGGCACGACGCTGCTGTCGTACGACGCGGACGCGGTGGTGGGCGGGATGATCGGCGGGGTCGGTCAGCGCGTCCTCACCAGCGTGGCGAAGAAGACGGCCGGTGAGTTCTTCTCGGCGGTGGACGCGGTGCTCGCCGGGGGGCCGGTCACGGAGCCGGCGCCGCCGGTGCGCGTGCCGGCACAGGTGAGTCCGGAGCCGACGGCGGGTGGGGTGGCGGTGGCCGAACAGACGTCGGTCGCGGCCGCGGTCTACACCCGACCGGTGTCCGCGCCGGCCGCGGGCCAGCGGTCCGCTCGGGACCTCGTCCTCGGACTGGTCGGCGGCGCCGGCATCACGTTGCTCGGGGCGCTGGTCGGTGGCCTGCGGCCCGACGGCGACTTCGCGCTGGGCGTGGCGGCGGGTGCCGGTGTCGCGTTGCTCGGCGCGGTGGTCGGTGGTCTGGTCGCCGGCCGTCGGTGACGGGGGAGGACGTTCATGCGTGCATTCACTGCGGCCGCCGTTCAGATCGCACCGTTGCCCGGCCGGCTGACCGCCGAGTCGGTCCAGGCGAATCTGGCCAGGTGCGTCGAATATCTGCACCGCTGTGTCGACGCCACCGGCGCGGAGCTGGTGGTGCTGCCGGAAACGGCCACCACCGGGTTCACCCCGGGCATGCCCGCGGAAGAGCTGTGGGATCTGCTCGGCCCGCTCACCGAGCCGATCCAGCAGGCCGCGTCGCGGTTGTCGGTGCACGTGGTGTTCGGCAGCTACGCGCGCGGCGAGTCGCGCGGCGAGGTGTACAACGAGGCGTATCTGATCGGGCCGTCCGGCGACGTGCTGGGCACCTACCGCAAGACCCACCTCTTCTCGGGCGAGGACCGGTCCTGCGGCGGCTGGGTGACGCCGGGTGACGAGGCCGTGGTGGTCGACACCGACCTGGGCAGGATCGGCATGATCATCTGCTTCGACGGCGACTATCCCGAGCTGGCTCGCGTACAGGCCGTGATGGGCGCCGAGGTGATCTGCCGGCCCTCGGCCCTGCTGCGCTCGGCCGACATCTGGGAGCTGACCAACCGGGCCCGCGCCTACGACAACCACGTGTACGTGATCGGCGCCAACGCCACCGGCGTCGACCCGGCCGGCGTGCTCTACTTCGGCAATTCGATGATCGTCACGCCGATCGCCGAGGTGGTCGCCCGCGCCGCGTCCCACGAGGGCTGGGTCAGCGCGCGCCTCGACCCGCAGACGGCGTTGGCGTCACTGACGCCCGGCTCGAACGTGCCGCAGCGCTTCGACCACCTCGCCGACCGCAATCTGGCCTTCATCGAGCGGCACCTCGACGTGCTGCGCCGCCCGGCGAGCACCTCGTTTCCGCATGCCCGCTGACGAGGTGTTGGCAACTGTTGACGACGAGCCGGCGCGCCGGTGTCGGTTGAATGCTCGCCAACGGCGTCAGAAAGGACGGCACCCATGGCGCAGCGACGTCGTCGCGTCCGGATCGGCATCGACACCGGGGGAACCTTCACCGACGTGGTCGCCTTCGACGAGGACACCGGCGAGGTGTTCACCACGAAGGCGCCGTCGACGCCGGCCGACCCGGCCGAGGGCTTCATGGCCGGCCTGCGCAAGGTGCTCGCCGGCGAGGATGTCGAGATCGCGGCGGTCTGCCACGGCACGACGGTGGCCACCAACCAGCTGCTCGAGGGCAAGGTCGACCGGATCGGTTTCATCACCACCGAGGGATACGAGTTCCTTCTGGAGATCGCCCGGCAGAGCGTGCCGGACGGCTACGGCAACAGCTACTTCTGGGTCAAGCCGCCCCGGATCGTGCCGGCCGAGCTGGTGAAGACCGTCGGCGGCCGGCTGGACCACACCGGCGCGCAGCTGCGGCCGTTCGACGAGGACCGGGCGCGCGTGGTGGCCCGGTGGTTCGCGGACACCGGCGTCACCACGATCGGTGTCTGCTTCCTGCACGCCTACGCGAACCCCGCGCACGAGCTGCGGATGCGCGAGATCCTGGCGGAGGAACATCCGGATGCGGTGGTCTCGCTCTCCTGCGAGGTGCTGCGCGAGTACCGGGAGTACGAGCGGGCGATGACCACCCTGATCGACGCGGCAGTCAAGCCCCGGGTCGCCCGGTACGTCTCGAGCATCAAGCAGCGGTTGGGCGGGACGCCGTTCTACATCATGAAGTCCAACGGCGGGGTGCTCTCCGCCGACGAGGTGACCAAGCAGCCGATCACCACCGTGCTGTCCGGCCCCGCCGCCGGCGCGCTCGGCGCGGCGCTGGTGGCCCGCACGGCCGGATTCGACCGGGTGGTGACCCTCGACGGTGGCGGCACGTCGACCGACGTGTCCGTGGTGCAGGACGGCGAGCCGACGCTGACCACCGAGGGCAGCGTGGGCGCGTACCCCTCGAAGATCCCGATGATCGACGTGGTGACGGTCGGCGCCGGCGGCGGTTCGGTGGCCTGGCTGTCGCGCGAGGGCACCCTGAAGGTCGGCCCCCGCTCGGCCGGGGCCGACCCGGGTCCGCTCTGCTACCGCCGGGGCGGGTCCGAGCCGACGGTGACCGACGCGCACGTGGTGCTCGGCCGGATCCCGCCGCACCTGCTCGGCGGCGAGGTGCCGCTCGACGTCGACGCGGCGCGCGACGGGCTCGCGGCCCTCGGCGCGAAGCTGGGCCTGAGCGTGGCGGCGACGGCGAACGGCATCCTGGAGATCTCCGCCTGGAACCAGGCGAACGCGTTGCGGCAGATCACGGTCAAGCGCGGGCTGGACGTGCGCGACTTCGCCCTGGTGACGTTCGGCGGGTCGGGGTCGCTGCTGCTCTGCCGGCTCGTCGACATCCTCGGGCTGCGCGCTGTCGTGGTGCCACGCAATCCGGGCAACCTGTCCGCGTTCGGCCTGCTGACCGTTGACGTCAAGAACGACTACGTGCAGACCTACGTGGTCCGTCACTCGGTGCTCGACGTCGGCGCCGTACGCGCGCAGTTCGACGCGCTGACCCGACGCGCGGCGGAGGCGCTCGACGCCGAGGGTTTCCCCCGCGACCAGCACGTCTACCTTCGCTCGGCGGATCTGCGCTACTACGGGCAGGCGTTCGAGGTCCGGGTCGCGGTCGGGGACCTCGACCCGGACGGCGTGGTCGCGGCGTTCCACGACGCCCACGAGCGGGTCTACGGATACTGCTTCCGCGACAAGCCGGAGCAGCAGGTCGAGTGGGTGAACCTGCGGGTGACCGGGGTCGGTCCGATCCGGCGCCCCCCGCTGCCCGTCCTCGACGACGTACCGGCCACGTCGGTCGCCGACGGACCGGCGGTCCCCGCTCCCGGCTACCGGTCCGTGTGCTTCGGCGACGAGTACGCGCGGACGCCCATCTACTGGCGCGACGACCTACGACCCGGGGCGACCGTGCACGGCCCGGCGGTGATCGAGGAGTACGGCTCGACCGTGCCCCTGCATCCCGGCTTCACCGCGACCGTCGACCGTTTCGGAAACCTGGTGGTGACACCGGCGAACGCGCGGACCGTGGTGCAGAGCACGGTGGAGCGCAGCCGCGAACGAGAGGTGACCGCATGAACGTGGATCCGATCGTGCTGGAGATCGTCGAGGGCACGCTGGCCTCGATCGAGCGGGAGGTGGAGTCCGCGATCGGCCGCACCGCGCGGTCGCCGATGATCCGCGACGCACACGACTTCCGCGCCGGCATCCACGACCGGAAGCTGCGCAAGCTGACCGGCCGCTCGTACTCGGCGCTGGTGCATCCGGTCGCCCGTGACTATCCACCGGAGACGATGCGCCCCGGAGACGTGTTCTTCCACAACGACGTCTACCTGTCCGAAGGCGGCATCGGGCATCTGCCCGACCTGTGCGTGACCGTGCCGGTGTTCCACGACGGCGTGGTCGTCGCGTTCGTGCAGGCGTTCGGCCACCACGACGACATCGGCGGCGCCTGCCCGGGCTCGATGCCGTCCGGCGCGACCAGCGTCTACGAAGAGGGGCTGATGGTGCCGCCGATCCGGCTGTGGGACGCCGGGGTGCCCAACGAGGCGGCACTGAAGATCATGACGCGGAACTCGCGTATGCCCGACTCGCTGGCCGCCGACCTCGACGCCGAGTGCGCGGCCTGCCTGATGGGCGCGCGGCGCCTTGCCGAGCTGTTCGAGCGGTACGGCCGGGCGACGGTCGAGGCGTGCTTCGACGCGATCGTCGACAAGACGACCGAGACGTACCGCCGCGAGATCCTGGCGAAGATCCCGGACGGCACGTACGTCTGGGAGGACTACGCCGAGCACGACGGCGTTGACGAGCCCCGGCTGCACACCCAGCGGATCACGCTCACCAAGGTCCCGGACCGGCTCATCATCGACTTCACCGGCACCTCGCCGCAGGCCAAGGGGCCGATCAACCACTGCGGCGACTACGCCGACGGCAACTTCCTCAAGAAGTGGCTCGCGCCGATCCTGCGCAACCTCGCCGACACCCCCGAGCGGATGGCCGAGCTGGACGTCAACGAGGGGGTGGTGCCGCTCATCGAGATGCGCTTCCCGCCGCCCGGGACGCTGCTCACGCCGATCTTCCCGGCCCCGACGAACGCGCGTACGTTCGTCATCCTGCGCCTGCTCGGGGTGCTCGCCGGCGTGCTGGCCAAGGCTGTCGACGGGCGGATGCCGGCCGACCAGGAGACGATCCGGTACACCGGGGTGTACGGCACGGACGCGGAGGGCGACCCCTACCTGATGCGCGAGGTGCTGGGCGGCGGCTCGGGCGGGCGGTACTACGCCGACGGTGAGGACACCATCCACGTCGTGCCCGACTCGCGCAACATCCCCGTCGAGTTCGCCGAGTCCCGCTGGCCGTTCATCGTGGAGCGGCTGGGCCTGGCCGTGGACTCCGGCGGCCCGGGCCGGTACCGGGGCGGTCTCGGCTACGACAAGCACATCCGGATGCTGCGGGACGCCAACTTCATGTCGATCGCCGACCGGGCGGTGCTGTCCTGCTGGGGCGTCAAGGGCGGGCGCGCCGGGCGCCCGTTCAGCGTGGTGGTGGATCCGGGCGGGCCGAACGAGCGGGAGATCGACGCGCTCGCCGACGCCGAGCCGGTACGGGCCGGCGAGGTGATCCGGATCCGCACCACGGGGGGCGGTGGCTGGGGTGACCCGCTGACGCGCCCGTACGAGGAGGTGGCCCAGGATGTGGCGTGGGGCAAGGTGAGCGTCACCGGCGCCCGCGAGGACTACGGGGTGATCATGGACGGTGAGCGCGTCGACCGCGCCGCTTCCGACACGCTGCGCGCCGTGCTCGCACGCCAGCGCACCGGCGACGAGCCGTTCTTCGACCGGGGCCCGGGGTATGCCCGGCTCTCGGGTGGGCGTCCGTACGCGGAGGTGGATCGGGTGTGACCTGGTCGGCGCGGGACCTGATCGACCTCACCATCGACCCCGGCACCTGGGTGTCGTGGGATGAACCGGTCGTCGACCCGGTGCCGATTCACCCGACCTACGCCGAAGCCCTGGCCACGGCGCGGCGAAGCACGGGTTTCGACGAGGCGGTGACCACCGGCGCCGGCCGGCTCGCCGGGCGGCCGGTCGCGGTCGTCGCCGGCGAGTTCGGCTTCCTCGGCGGCTCGATCGGCGTCGCCGCGGCCGAGCGGCTCACCCGAGCGATCGAACGGGCGACCGCGCAGCGGATCCCGCTGCTCGCCGCGCCGGCGAGCGGTGGTACCCGGATGCAGGAGGGCACGATCGCGTTCCTGCAGATGGCGAAGATCAGCCAGGCGATCACCGCGCACAAGGCCGCCGGGCTGCCCTACCTCGTGTATCTGCGGCATCCGACGACCGGGGGCGTGTTCGCCTCCTGGGGCTCGCTCGGGCACCTGACGGTCGCCGAGCCGGGCGCGCTGATCGGCTTCCTCGGCCCGAGGGTGCACGAGGCACTCACCGGCTCGCCGTTCCCCGAGGGCGTGCAGACCGCCGAGAACCTGCACAGGCACGGGCTGATCGACGCCGTTCTCGCCCCGGATCAGGTGGCGCCGGTGGCCGCGAGAGCGCTCGCCACCCTCTGCGCGCCGCGGCGCATCGCGCGTGGGCCGCAGCCGGCGGACGACGTACCGGAGGCGCTGCCGGCCTGGGAGGTCGTCCAGCGATCCCGGCGTACCGACCGACCGGGCACCCGAGCCCTGCTCAGGAACGCCGCCCGCGGGGTCGTACCGCTGCGCGGCACGCAGAGCGGCGAGACGGGCACGGGAGTGATCGTCGCGCTGGCTCGATTCGGGGAGGCGCCCGCCGTCGTCGTCGGTCACGACCGGCGGGACCGCCCGCTCGATCCCGCCGGTCTGCGGGCCGCCCGGCGGGGGCTGCGGCTCGCCACCGAACTGGGTCTGCCGGTGCTCACCGTCATCGACACCCCGGGCGCGGCGCTGTCGCCGGAGTCCGAGGAGGGCGGGCTCGCCGGCGAAATCGCGCGTTGCCTCGCCGATCTCGTGACACTGCCGGTACCGACGTTGTGTGTGCTGCTCGGCCAGGGCAGCGGCGGCGGCGCGCTTGCCCTGCTGCCGACCGACCGGGTCGTCGCCGCCGCCCACGGCTGGCTCTCGTCGCTGCCGCCCGAGGGCGCGTCGGCGATCCTGTACCGCACCACCGCGCGAGCGCCGGAGGTCGCCGAGGCGCAGGGCATCCGCGCCGTGGACCTCCAGGCACACGGTGTCGTGGACCGGATCGTCGTCGAGCGGGACGACGCCGCCGACGAGCCGCTGGCGTTCCTCGACCGGCTGGGGGCGGTGCTCGCCTACGAGCTGGCCACACTGCTCGACGCCGATCCGGCGGAGCGGCTCACGGCCCGCCGGGCCCGGTACCGCCGACTGTGAGGAACCTGGCGCAGCGCCAACCACTTGCCGAAGTTCGCCGTACCGTTCGGCGAATCTTGCCCATGCGACCCTCCCGGCAGATTCTTACAGTCCATCCATGCGGATACTCGTCGCCCTGGGCGGCAACGCGATGACCTCGCCGGACGGCCTGGCCCGTCCCGAGGACCAGATCGCGGCCGTGCAGCGCGCGGCGAGGCGGATCGCCGAGGTCGCGGCGGCCGGCGCCGAGGTGGTCGTCACGCACGGCAACGGGCCCCAGGTCGGCAACCTGCTGGTCAAGAACGAACTGGCCGCCACGGTGGTGCCGCCGGTGCCGCTGGACTGGTGTGGCGCGCAGACCCAGGGCACGATCGGCTTCATCCTGCTCAACGCGCTGGAACAGCAGCTGCGCAAGCCGGTGGCCGCGCTGGTGAGCCGTACCCGCGTCGATCCGGATGATCCGGGCTTCGCCCACCCGAGCAAGCCGGTCGGGCGCTACCTGCCCTGGGACGAGGCGCAGGTGATGATCGACCACGGCCAGGTGTGGCAGGACCGCGGCGACCGGGGCTGGCGGCGGGTGGTGGCCTCGCCCGAGCCGGTCGAGGTGCTGGACGCGCCCGCCGTGGCCGCGCTGCTGTCCGCCGGATTCGTGGTGGTCGCCAGTGGCGGCGGCGGTGTCCCGGTCGTGCGTGACCCCGACGGCACGCTACGTGGAGTCGAGGCAGTCATCGACAAAGATCTCAGCGCTGCCCTGCTCGGCCAGGCGATCCAGGCGAGCGTCCTGGCGATAGCCACCGATGTCGACGCCGTGACGGTCGACTGGGGCACCCCACGAGCCCGACCGCTGGGCGCGGTCGGCGTCGGGGAACTGCGCGGGTTGGCCGCCGAGGGGCACTTCGCCGACGGCTCGATGGGGCCGAAGGTCGAAGCGGCCTGCCGGTTCGTCGAGCGGGGCGGCGAGCGCGCGGTGATCTGCTCCCTGGACCGAATTGCCGAGGCGGTGGCCGGCCGGGCCGGCACCGTCGTGACCGCGAAAGACGAGAGGTGACCGCAGTGCCACAGCCCATTGAAGTCCGCAAGGTGCCGATCAAGCACGTCTCCGACGCTTCCGGGCTCACCGAGTTGATCGACGCCGGGGTGCTCGATGCCGACCAGGTGATCGCCGTCATCGGCAAGACCGAGGGCAACGGGGGCGTCAACGACTACACCCGGATCATCGCCGACCGGGCGTTCCGCGAGGTCCTGGTCGCGCGGGGCAGCCGATCGGCCGAGGAGGTGGCCGGCGTGCCCATCGTCTGGTCGGGCGGCACCGACGGCGTCATCTCGCCGCACGCCAGCATCTTCGCCACCGTACCCGCCGGGTCGATCGAGCCGACCGACGAGCCGCGGCTGACCGTGGGGTTCGCGATGAGCGAGCCGATCCTGCCCGAGGAGATCGGTCGCAGCGGCATGATCGAGAAGGTCGCGGCCGCCGTCACCGAGGCCATGGAGCGTGCCGGGATCACCGACCCCGCCGACGTGCACTACGTGCAGACGAAGACACCGCTGCTGACCATCCACACGATCCGCGACGCGAAGAGCCGTGGCAAGGAGGTCTGGACCGAGCACACCCACGAGTCGATGGACCTGTCCAACGGGACGACGGCGTTGGGCATCGCGGTCGCGCTCGGCGAGATCAAGATGCCGGACGACGAGGCGGTGATGCACGACCGTTCGCTCTACTCGTCGGTCGCGAGCTGCTCGTCCGGCGTGGAGCTGGATCAGGCGCAGGTCGTCGTGGTCGGCAACGCCCGGGGCATCGGCGGGCGGTACCGCATCGGCCACTCGGTGATGCGCGACGCGCTCGACGCCGACGGCATCTGGGCGGCGATCCGGGACGCGGGCCTGGACCTGCCGGACCGCCCGCACCACAGCGACCTCGGCGGGCGACTGGTCAACGTGTTCCTCAAGTGCGAGGTGTCCTCCGACGGCATGGTGCGCGGGCGACGAAACGCGATGCTCGACGACTCCGACGTGCACTGGCACCGGCAGATCAAGTCCTGCGTCGGTGGGGTGGCCGCCTCGGTGACCGGCGACCCGGCCGTGTTCGTGTCGGTGTCCGCCGCGCACCAGGGCCCGGACGGCGGCGGCCCGGTCGCCGCGATCGTCGACCTCGGTCCCGAGCCGACTAGATGACCGCCGCCGTCGCCCCGCACTGGTCGGCCCATCTCGCACCGGGCGTCGATGCGGACCTGAGCCTCGGCGCCACCCTGCCGGGAGCGTGGACCGCGCGCTGGGCCGCCGATCCGGGCGCCGAGGTCATCGCGACGCCGTCCGGGCGGAGCGTGACCGCCGCCGAGCTTGAACAGCTCACGGCGGCCGCCGCCGGTCGCTACGCGGCGGCGGGCCTCGCGCCCGGCGACCGGATCATGGTGTCCGCCGGTCCGAGCGTGGAGCTCGTCGTCGCCTACCTCGCCGCGCTGCGGTACGGGCTGACCGTCGTGCCGGTCAACACCGCGTACACCCCCGTCGAACTGGCGAACCTCGCCGCCGATTCGCACCCGGTGCTCGCCGTGCTCGACGACGTCGACCGCGCGCCCGGCATCCCGTCGACCACACCGGATCTCGCCGGGCTGCCGGCTCCGCAGGCGGCGCCGGTCGATCGCGTTCAGCCGGCGGACCCCGCGCTGATCGTCTACACGTCGGGCACCACCGGCAGGCCGAAGGGTGCCGTGCTGACCCACGCGAACCTGCTGGCCAGCGCGCACGCGGTCCGGCTGGCATGGCGCTGGACACCCGAGGACCGGTTGGCGCTGTCGCTGCCGCTGTTCCACATCCACGGGCTCGGCGTCGGGCTGCACGGCACGCTCGTCGCCGGTGGCTCGCTGCTGCTCCTGCCACGCTTCGAGCCGTCCGCCGTCGCCTCCGCGATCGAGGGTGGCTGCACCCTGTTCTTCGGCGTGCCGACCATGTACCACCGGCTCGCCGAGTCACCGCAGCTCACCGCGCTGCGCAGGCTGCGGCTGGCGGTCAGCGGATCGGCGCCGCTGCCGGCCGAACTGCACGACGCCGTGCGCGAGCGCACCGGCCAGCAGATCCTCGAGCGCTACGGCATGACCGAAACGATCATGTTGGTCTCGAATCCGTACGACGGCCCGCGCCGCCCGGGCACGGTCGGCCTGCCGCTGCCCGGGGTGTCGGTACGGCTGGCGCCCGGCGCGGGCGGCACCACCGAGATCGAGGTGGCCGGACCCAACGTCTTCGGCGGCTATCTCGACCGCCCGGAGGCGACCGCCGAGGCGTTCACCGCCGACGGCTGGTTCCGCACCGGCGACCTGGGCGTCCTCGACGACGACGGGTATCTGCGGATCAGCGGTCGGGCCAAGGAACTCATCATCACCGGCGGGTACAACGTCTACCCACGGGAGGTCGAAGAGACGCTTCGGGCCCACCCCGGGGTCGCCGACGCGGCGGTCGCCGGGGTGCCGTCGACGGAATGGGGAGAGACGGTCGTCGCCTATGTCGTGCCGGGCGACGTCGTCGACACCTCGCAGTTGGAACGCGAGCTGACCGAGTGGTGTGCGGCGCGGTTGGCGCCGTACAAGCGGCCCCGGGGCTGGCGCTGGATCGATGTCGTGCCGCGCAACGCGCTCGGCAAGGTCCTCCGCCACGAGCTGTCCCAGGGAGGCTGATCGCGCCTCGGTGTCGTCGGACCGCGGATGACGGTGCTGCCTCAGACGCCGGGACACGCCCGGGATGAGGCAGCACCGTCGCGGGTGTCCGGTCGGCTAAGGCCCGGCGACCTCCTTGGCGGCCCGCTCGCCGGACTCGACCGCCCCGTTCAGGTAACCGAAGTAGTCGATCGAGGTGTGCTCGCCGGCGAAGTGGACGTTGCCCTCGCGGGCGCTCTCGATGCCGAAGAAGCGGGTGTACTGGCCCGGCTTCGGGGCCGAGTAGGCGCCCTTCGACCAGGGGTTGAGCGGCCAGGCGTCCCGGTAGGCCTTGCCGTTGTAGGCGGCGGTGATGCCCGGGTAGATGGGTTCCAACTGATTCAGGAACGTCGTGACCTGGGCGGCAGGTGCCGCGGCGAACGGCGCGCCGGTCCACGCCGTGGTCTGACGGCCGCCAGGGAACTCGCAGAGCACGCCGGTGGTGGTCGGCTGGTTGACCGCGTCGTCCCAGGCGCACTGGAAGCCGGTGGCGTTGATGTAGGTGGAGCCGCCGTAGCCCTGGGCCACCCAGGGCCGGCTGGTGAACTGGACGTGGAGCTTCGCGTTGCTGCCCAGATCGAACTCGTTGATGGAGCGCGTCTTCACGGTCGAGAACCCGGCCTTGGACAGGTCGCACTGGCGCAGCATCGTGAAGGGCAGGGCGAGGATCACCTTGTCGGAGGTCACGTCGGTGAACTTGTTGCCGGCCTGGAACGTGCAGGTCACCGAGCCGTTGGCGTTCGCCTTGACCGCCACCAGCTTGCGGTCCAGCGTCACGGTGCCGGCCGGCAGCTGAGCCTCCATAGCGGTCACCAACTGGTCGTTGCCGCCGATGATCGTGTATTTCTCGTCGCCGCCGGTGAGCGGGGACAGCGAGTTCGGCCCGTTCCAGCCGAGCAGGTAGATGAGGTTGAGCGCGGACTGCTGGTCCGGATCGAGCCCGTACTCGGCGAGGACGTTGCTCTGCATCAGCTTGGCGAAGCGGCTGGAGAGGCCGCCCGGGATGTTCGCGTCCAGCCACTGGTTGACGGTCTGGTTGTCCAGCGCCAGCCCTGCCGCGGTGTAGCTGTCGTACCGCTGGGGGTACGGCGCCGCCATCTGAGCCGCCTTGAAGGCCTGGTAGACCTGGCCCCAGTCGGCGTTCGCCGCGCTGTAGGGGTAGTCCGTGCCGTCGATCCAGTACCTGTCCCCGCCCGGTGGCTGGTTGCCGCCGTTCACGAGGCGAAGACTGAGTCCGAGGCTGTTGGCGAGGTTGCGGATCGTGTTGTGCTCGGTGTTGATGAAGGCGCCGCCGTGTTCGACGACGACGCCGTCGTCGAAGAAGCCGCGCAGGGTGTAACAGCGGCCGCCGATCCGGGAGTTGCCCTCGTAGACCGAGGCTTTGATGCCCTTGACCTTGTAGAGCCAGTGGGCGGCGCGAATGCCGGCGAGCCCCGCTCCCACGATGGTCACCGACGGCGGCGCGGGGGGTGCGGCAGCGGCGGTGGCGGGACGGGGTAGGCCGGCCGCCGAGGCGACGGCCGCCGCGCCGACGACGGCGGCACCGCCGAGCAGCTTGCGGCGGGACAGCCCGGCGGCGTGCATCTCGATGACTTCGTCGACCGGGATTCCGGTCCGTTCGGATTCGGCGTGGGCGGCGAGCGTGGCACGCAGACGGCTGGTGAGTGGTGTTCGACCTCTGGATCTCATGACTGACCTCCGGTCGCGAACGCCTGAGCTGGCGTGCCCGCAATTTAAAGCCGGATTCAGTTATGCAGTCAAGAGCTTCACTGGCCAGTGAACAGGCGGCTCATCAGGGCTGTTCCTTGCTTCAGGAGTGGGCCCACCAGTGCCCGGCCACGAGTTCGGCGACCAGCGTCTCGGTGAGCAGCCGCACGCCGGGGTCGTCGTCGCCGGGGTAGCGGATCACCGCCGCGGCGCCGGTCACCTCGGCGCCGACGGCGAGCACCGTGGACTTTCGCTGCCGCAGCCAGTCCAGCGCCGGCGCGTCGTAGCGGGAGCCGGGAAAGAGCAGGGCGCGGTACTCGAGCGTCTTGGTGAGGTAGACGTCGACGTGCGACCAATCACCCGTCTCGCATCCGGTGGCAGGACGGCGGGGGCCCTCCCGGACCATCAACGCCGACTGCAACGCGGAGGAGAGCCGCTCAGCCGGCGCGAGGGTGTAGACGCCGTGCGCGCCGTCCAGGAGTTCGGCGGCCGTCGGCAGCCACTCGTCGCGGCGGGTGAGCAGGTCCTCGGTGGCGTCGGCGGCGCGCCGGGCGAGGCCGGCGATGTCTCGCCGGGTTTCGGTCAGCCGAGCAACCAGGTCCAGCAGCAGCACCAGGGTGTGCTGGAAGGTGCGGCACGCGACTCCGCCCGTCTCGGCTCCGGCCTGCATCGGAACGACGAGGTCAGCGACCTTCGCCAGCGGCGAGTCCGGCGCGTTCGTCAGGGCGACGAGTCGTCCCGATCCCTGGTAGCGGCTGGTGGCGTCGAGGGTCTCCTGGCTGCTCCCGGTCGCCGAGATGGCGACCACCAGGGTCCGCGGTCCCGGGGGACAGGTGGTGGCGGCCGAGGCGTACTCGGCGACCGCGTCGACGCCCGCGGCGCGCAGCCGCAGCGCGGCCATCTCGGCCGCGTAGCGCGAACTGCCCATACCGAGCAGCAGCACCCGCTCGACCGGGTCGGGCAGCCCGTGCCACGCGTCGCCACCGGTCATGGCCGTGGCCAGGCGGCGTAGCGACTCGGGTTTGGCTTCCAGGTCGGCCAGGAACAGGCGCGGGTCCACGAGACTCCTTGCTCTAGTCGTACCAACTGCGCAGTACGCCCATCGGGGCGTACCGCCAGCGGGGCAGGAAACGGGCGGCGTAGCACAGTTCGCGGCACTCCTGCTCGACCTCGAACGGCCGTAGCAGCCGCTCGTCGAGCAGGTGCGGCATGCCGCCCTCGTGCAGGGTGCGGCGGTAAGCCGTGAGTAGATCGTCCACGGCGCGCCGGCACCAGTCGGTCACGGCTGACCGGTGTCGGCCCTCGGTCCGCCGATCGGCGATCTGCCCGACGTGCAGCAGGCTGGTGCGCAGCTGCGCCACGTCCCGCGCGGCCGGCTCGGCGAGCGGGCCGCCGCCGGGCGCCGCGAGGGTCGGGTTCCCGTCGAAGTCCGTCACCGCGAGCCCGCCGCGCCACCGCAGGACCTGCCCCACGTGCAGGTCACCGTGTGGCGGGATGACGTACGCCTGGTCCACCTCGCGGGACCGCTCGATGTCGGCGGCGAGCCGGGACACCCGAGCGGTGAACCAGTGGGCCTCCTCGTCGTCGGCGGCGGAGACGAGTCGGCGTGCCTGGTCGAGGACCGCCAGGCCGTCGGCCGCCCAGTCCCGGTGGCCGACCACCACGGGCGCCGGGATGGTCTCGGACGGTGTGGCCAGGGCGCAGTGCAGCTCCGCGGCCAGCACCCCCAGCTCGCCGGCCAGGTCGGCCGGTGGTCCCCCGTCGAGCTGGTCGAGCAGGGCGTCGACGCACCAGTCCCACCCGTCGGCGGCGTCCGGCAGGAAGCCGGTCACGACCGCCGCCAGGCCGGTGTCCGGCCCGTCGTGGTAGACGGCCGCGTACGGCGTGGGCGTACGGGAGAAGCCGGCGGCGGCCAGGTGCGCCAGCAGGTCCGGAGCGCGGTCGGCCGATCCGCCGTCGGTCGCCGGTCGCATCCACTTCACCACCACGCGCTCGCCCACCACGACCGAGGTGTTCGTCTGGTCGACGGTGATCAGCCGTTCCGCGAGGGGGCCCCGGGCGAGCGGAACGAAGCGGCGCACGCGTAGGCCGGGTGTGGCGCCGCCGGTGGCAAGGGCCTCGACGAGCGCGGCGGAGGCACCGGGCGGCACCCTGACGTCTGTTGAATCCAAGTTCAGTTTCCGCCGTAAAAACTCAGCTACAAAAGGCGGCATGAGTCTTGCGCACGTTGACGCTCATTGCAACACTCCGGGTCACTGTCTCGACTTCCGACGGGAGTGCCGAGTGTTGCTGTTCAGAAGTGCCCGGCGTGTCGCCGTTTCGACGGCCCTCGCCGCGGGCCTCGTGCTCGCCGTGGCGGCGTGTGGCGGCGGTGCCGACAACGCCGGCACCGCCAGCGCGGACACCCTCGATCCGAACGCTGACCTGAGCAAGCAGAAGCTCACGGTCTCCAACTGGGACGGCTACATGCCGGAGGATCTCCCCGAGAAGTTCAAGGCGGCGAAGGGTCCAACGGTCACCGTCACCAAGCACGCCACCAACGAAGAGATCATGGCGAAGCTGACCGCGGGCGCGGACAGCGGCGTCGACGTCGCGTTCGTCTCCGGACAATTCGCCCAGGCGCTCGCCGAGCAGGGCCTGGTGGAGCCGATCCACGCCGATCTCGTGCCCAACCTCAAGAACCTCTACCCGGAAGCCGGGCAACTGGCCTACGACAAGGGCAACAAGTTCTCCGTGCCGTACACCTGGGGCACGACCGGCCTGTGCTACCGCACGGACCTGACCGGCTACACGCCCGACAGCTGGGAGGACCTGCTCTCGCCGAAGGCGCAGCTGGCCAAGAAGGTGACCATGATGGCCACCGAGCGGTGGCTCATGCTCCCGGCGCAGAAGTCGCTCAACTTCTCCGCGAACACCACCGACGCGGAACAGTTGGCGCAGGTGAAGCAGAAGTTGCTCGCGGCGAAGAAGACGCTGCTGGCCTACGACGACACCACCTTCGGCGACCGGCTCAAGTCCGGCGAGGCCGCCCTGGTCGAGGCGTGGGACGGTTGGTGCCCCACGGACGACCCGAAGATCAAGTTCGTGGTGCCCAAGGAGGGCAGCGACCTCTGGGTGGACACGATGGTCATCTTGAAGACGTCGAAGAACAAGGAGGCGGCACACGCCTTCATCAACTACATCCTCGACGCCGACAACCACTCCTGGGCGGCGGAGAACATCCTCTACAAGGTGCCGAACAGTGCCGCCATGGCCAAGGTCGACGCCAAGCTGCTGGAGACCCACCCGCAGCTGAAGATGGCCCCGGCCGACCTGCTGAAGCAGGAGGTGCCGGTTGACCTCGGCGACGCGGCACCGGCGTACACCCGGATCGCGACCGAGGTGTCGGCCGGTTAGATGAGCTCCACACTCGCCCCTCAACGCCCCGCCCGTGCGGACACCGGTCCGCGCGGGCGGCGCGCCGCCCGACGTGAGCGACTCGTCGGGCGGCTGGCCACCCTCGGGCCCGGGCTGGGCTACCTGGCCGTCTTCATGCTCGTGCCGCTGGCGCTCGTGCTCAGCTACACGCTGTTCCACCGGGGTCGCTTCGGCGGCATCGTCTACGAAGCCTCGGCGGACAACTTCACCCGGGTCGCCGACGGGCTGTACCTCGGCGTGATCTGGACCTCGGTGAAGCTGGCCGGGCTCACGACGCTGCTGGCGCTGCTGCTCGGCTACCCGACCGCGTACCTCATCGCCCGGCTTCCCCGCACCTGGCGCACGGTCGCGCTCGTCCTCGTGGTCCTGCCGTTCTGGACCAACTTCCTCATCCGTACCTATGCGTGGATCATCCTGCTCAACAGCGAGGGGGTGATCAACCGGGCGTTGACCGGTATCGGGATCGTCGACCGGCCGCTGGAACTGCTCTACACCCCCGGCGCCGTCGTCGGCGGCCTGCTCTACGCCTACCTTCCGCTGATGGTGCTGCCGCTGTACTCGGCGATCGAACGACTCGACCCCCAGCTCCGCGAGGCGTCGGCGAACCTGGGTGCCCGCCCGGTCCGAACCTTCTGGTCGGTGACCCTGCCACTCACCCTGCCCGGCGTGCTGACCGGCTGCGTCTTCGTGTTCGTGCCCAGCCTCGGCAACTTCGTCGTACCCGAACTGCTCGGTGGCGGCCGTACCGTGATGGTCGGCAACCTCATCCGCGACCAGTTCCTCAAGGCGCGGGACTGGCCGTTCGGCTCGACTCTCGCGCTCATCGTGATCGCCCTGCTCGTCCTGCTGCTCATGGTGCAGGCGTGGGCGGCCCGGCGACTGGCAGGTGGGGATCGTGCGTAGGTTCAGTTGGCTGTACCTTCCCGCGGGCCTGACGTACGCCTTCCTCTACCTGCCGATCGTGGTCCTCGTGATCATGTCCTTCAACGCCGCCGACACTCCGTACCGGTGGGACGGGTTCGACACCGCCTGGTACGGGCGCCTGTTCGCCGACCGGGCGGTGCGCGAAGGTCTGATCAACACGCTGCTCGTCGCGGCCGGCGCCACCGTGCTCTCCACGGTGCTCGGCACCCTGCTCGCCGTCGGCCTCGCCCGGCACACGAGGTCGAAACTGCTCGACGCGATCGCGGTCGCGCCCGCCGTGCTTCCCGACATCGTGCTCGCCATCGGCCTGCTCGCCTTCTACACCGCCGTGCAGTTCACGCTCGGCCTGCACTCGATCCTGCTGGCGCACACGGTGTTCGGCACGGCCTTCGTCGCGGCCGTGGTGCGCACCCGACTGGCCCACGTCGACGGGTCCCTGGAGGAAGCCTCCCGCGACCTGGGCGCCACCGGGCTGCAGACCTTCGTCCGCATCACGCTCCCGTCGCTCGCCCCGGGCATCATCGCCGGCGCGCTGCTGGCCTTCTCCCTGTCGATCGACGAGTTCGTCATCGCCTTCTTCACCGCCGGCCCGCAGGACCCGACGTTGCCCATCGTGATCTATTCGATGGTGCGTTTCGGCGTCACCCCCGAGATCAACGCCCTGGCGACGTTGCTGCTGGCGGTCAGCTTCACGTTCGTCATCGCGGCCCAGCGCCTGTCCCGCCTAACGGAGTCCCTGTGAACGAGCATCATGGCGAACGAGCCGGCGAACCCCTGGTCAGCATCCAGGCCGTCAGTCGGCGTTTCGGCGACATCCGCGCGCTGGAGCAGGTCAGTCTCGAGATCCGTCAGGGCGAGTTCTTCGCCCTGCTGGGCCCGAGCGGCTGCGGCAAGACGACCCTGCTGCGGATCCTCGCCGGGTTCGAGCAGCCGGACAGCGGGTCGGTGACCCTCGACGGCGCCGATCTGCTCGGGGTTTCCCCGCACCGGCGACCGGTCAACCTGATGTTCCAGTCCTACGCGCTGTTCCCGCACATGAGCGTCGCGAAGAACATCGCCTACGGGCTGGAACGCGAGCGGGTGCCGAAGGCGGAGATCCGCGAGCGCGTGGACGGGGTGCTCGACACCGTCGGTCTCAGCGGGCTGGCCCGCCGCCGGCCGCACCAGCTCTCCGGTGGGCAACGGCAGCGCGTCGCGCTGGCCAGGGCGATCGTGAAGCGGCCCCGGCTGCTGCTGCTCGACGAGCCCCTGTCCGCGTTGGACAAGAAGGTGCGCGCGGAGATGCAACTGGAGCTCAAACGGCTGCAGCACGAGGTGGGCATCACCTTCGTGGTCGTCACCCACGACCAGGAGGAGGCGATGTCGCTGGCCGACCGGATCGCCGTGATGAGCGAGGGCAGGGTGCGTCAGGTGGACGCGCCGGTTCCGCTGTACGAGCGGCCCGCCGACCTGTTCGTGGCGGACTTCATCGGGGCCAACAACCTGATCGACGGCGTGGTCACCGCGGAGGGTCTGCGAGTGCCCGACGTCGGCGTCCTGCCCTGCCCCCGGTCCGCGGACGGCGTCGGGGCCGCGGCGACCCTGGCGGTCCGTCCCGAGCGGGTCAGGCTGGGCGCCGACGGCGGGGTGGCCGGTGTCGTGCGTGACGTGACCTTCTTCGGCGGGACGACGCGGGTGGCGGTGGACGTCGTCGGGCTCGACCGGCCGCTGCTGGCCACGGTGGCCGGCGCGGCCGCCGTAGCGCTCGGCGACCGGACCAGGGTGGACTGGTCGGGCGCCGACGCCGTGCTGCTCGACCGGGCCTGACCGCCGGGCGCCGGGTCGTCCCGGCGTCCGGCCGGTGCGGGCCCCTAGGTTGTGGCCTTCCGGGCGCGCGGTGGCTTGGTCGGCTCCTCGGGCACGTCCAACGGGTTGCCGGTGACCAGCCGGGCGTACGACAGGATCAGCTCGACCGCCTCGGTGGCGTGCAGGGTGGGGTGCCGGGCCACGATCCGGTAGCCGTACGCGTCCTCGAGCGCCACCAGGTTACGGGCGATGGTCTGCGACTCCGCGGCGAGGGTGAACACGCCCTGGGCCGCGCCGAGTTCGAGGATCGTCTGGTACATGGACACCTGCCGGTCGTAGAGCGTGGTCAGCAGGGCGGCGTAGACCCGGTTGCGGCCGGCCGCCCCGCCGAGCTCGCAGAGCAGGCGTACGTCGGCGTCCTCGGCGTCGGTGGGCAGCCCGGAGCGGATGGTCACCACCAGTTTCCGCACCGGGTCGGAGATGCCGGCGATCTTCTTCACCCGCAGCTCGTAGAAGCGCTCCATGCCGGCGTGGTGCGCTTCCAGCAGCAGGTCCCGCAGGTCGGGGTAGTGGTAGAGGACCGCGCCGGAGGTGAGGCCGGCCTGTTCGGCCACCTGGTTGAGCAGCACCGTGTCGGTCCCGTGCTGGATCATCGCTCGGCGGGCGGCATCGATGAGGTCCTGGCGGCGCTGGGCGCGGGACTTGCGGGTGGTCATGCGGCACCGATCCGGGTCACGACGTCAACAATCTTCCCAACACCATAGTGCCTGCGTATTGACGGCCGAGCGAGGACCTTGTTGAATTTCGATTCAACAGTCACCCCCACCGGGAGATGCGATGTCTCAGCTGACGGTCCTGTTCATGCCCGAGAGCGCGTACGGCCCCACGAACAACTGCATCGGCATCGGCGACGTACTGCGCCGACGTGGACACCGGGTGGTGTTCGCGGCCGAGGCGTCGTGGCAGGGCAAGCTGACCGCGCTGGGCTTCGAGGAGGATCTCGTCGACCTCGCACCACCGGCGGAGAACGCCGACGACCAGGACGCCGGCCAGTTCTGGAAGGACTTCATCCGCGACACCGCGCCCGAGTTCCGCAAGCCGACGATCGAGCAGCTCGAGACCTGGGTCAAGCCGGTGTGGGTCGAGCTCATCAACGGCGCCAAGTACTGCCAGCCCAGGCTGCTGGAGATCATCGACCGAGTGCGGCCGGACATCATCGTCGAGGACAACGTGGTCGCCTTCCCGGCGCTCAACACCGCCGGCGTGCCGTTCGTGCGGATCGTTTCCTGCAACCCGCTGGAGATGAAGGGCCAGGACATCGCGCCGGTCTTCTCGGGCTACCCGGCCGCGGACCGGTCGGGGTGGGCGGCGTTCCAGGCCGAGTACGACCGCGTCCACCGTCCGGTATGGGAGGAGTTCGACTCGTGGGTGCGGGAGCAGGGCGCGCCGGGCCTGCCCGACCTCGAGTTCATCCACGAGGGCGACCTCAACCTCTACGTCTACCCCGGGATCGCCGACTACGCCGACGCCCGGCCACTCGGCCCGACCTGGCAACGACTCGAGTCGTCGGTACGCGAGACAGACGAGGAGTTCACCCTGCCGTCGGAGCTCGCCGACCGGGACGGGGCGCTGATCTACTTCAGCCTCGGCTCGCTCGGCTCCGCCGACGTCGAGCTGATGCGGCGGGTCATCGACGCACTCGCCAAGACGCCGCACCGCTACATCGTCTCCAAGGGCCCGCTGCACGCCGAGATCGACCTCGCGGACAACATGTGGGGCGCGGAGTTCCTGCCACAGACGAAGATCATCCCCCTGGCCGACCTGGTCATCACGCACGGCGGCAACAACACCACGACCGAAGCTCTCCACTTCGGAAAGCCGATGATCCTGCTGCCGCTGTTCTGGGACCAGTACGACAACGCGCAGCGGGTCGACGAGCTCGGCTTCGGGGTGCGGCTCGACCCGTACCGCTTCACCGACGAGCAGCTGCACGGGGCGATCGAGCGCCTGCTGGGTGACGAGGACCTGCGCAGCCGGCTCGCGGCGCACGGCTCGGAGATCCGGGCCACCGACGGCCTGCGGCAGGCCGCCGACGCGATCGAGCGGCTGGCCGGTACGGCCGAGGCCCGTCGTTGACCAACTGGTACGCACCATCGGCCCGGAACGGCTCGGCCACCGGGGCACAGGCGAGGGCGCAGCAGGCGATCGCCGACGCGGCACCGACGATCTTCTGGACCGACCGTCCGGACCGGCCGCAGCCACGGTCGCGGCTGACCGGGGCACGCAGCACCGACCTCGTGGTGATCGGCGGCGGGTTCACCGGCCTGTGGGCGGCCATTCTGGCCAAGCAGGACAATCCGGCCGCCGACGTGGTCGTGCTGGAGGCGGAGCGGATCGCCTTCGGCGCGTCCGGGCGCAACGGTGGCTTCGTGTCCGACTCACTCACCCACGGCCTGTCCCACGGCCTGTCGCGGTGGCCCGCCGAGATGGAGTCACTCGTCCGTCTCGGCCGGGAGAATCTCGCCGCGATCGCCGAGACCGTGCGGCGATCCGGCATCGACGCGGGCCTGCGGCTGTGCGGCAAGACGACCGTCGCGGTCGCCCCCCACCAGGTGGCCGAGCTCGCCGCCCTGGCCGAACTGCACCAGGCGCACGGCGACGACGCCACGCTGCTCGACGGCGACCAGGTGCGCGCGGACGTGGCGTCGCCGGGCTACCTCGGCGGCGTACGGCTGCGCGGCACCGGAGGGCTGGTCGACCCCGCCCGGCTGGCCTGGGGCCTGGCGAGCGTCGCCGAATCGCTCGGGGTGACGATCCACGAGGACACCAGGGTCACCGGTTTCGACCGGTCCCCCGGTGGGGTCGTGGTGCGTACCGCCGACGGCGGGATCACCTGCCACCGCGTCGTCATCGGGACCAACGCCTATCCGCCGCCACTGCGGCGGCTGCGGCACTGGATCCTGCCGGTCTACGACTATGTGCTTGTCACCGAACCGCTCAGCGAGGCGCAGCGGGCGGAGCTGCGGTGGCCGGAGGCGCAGGGCATCACCGACGCCGGAAACCAGTTCCACTACTACCGGCTCACGGACGACAACCGGATCCTGTTCGGTGGCTACGACGCCATCTACTGGTTCGGCAATCGGGTCGAGGCGGCTCTCGATCAGCGCGACGCCACCCACCTGCTGCTTGCCCGGCACTTCGCGGAGACCTTCCCCCAGCTCGACGGGGTCCGGTTCACCCACCGCTGGGGCGGGGTGATCGACTCCACCACCCGGTTCACCCCGATGTTCGGCACCACGCGTGACCGGCGGATCGCCTACGCCGTCGGCTACACCGGACTCGGCGTGGCCGCGTCCCGCTTCGGCGCGCAGGTGGCGCTGGACCTGCTGGCCGGACGGGAAACCGAGCGGACCCGGCTGCAGATGGTACGGCGGCGGCCGGTGCCGTTCCCGCCGGAGCCGCTGCGGTACCCGGTGGTGGAAATGACCCGTCGTGCGCTCGCCGCAGCGGACGCGCGCGACGGGCGCCGGGGGCCCTGGCTGCGGCTCCTGGACAGATTCGGTGTCGGTTTCAACAGCTGAGGAGCGACCATGGCCATCCTGACCAACCCCGCGACCGGCGCCGTCATCGCCGAGGTGGCGGATACGGACCCCGCAGAAGTCGCGAAGCGAGTGGCCCAGGCGCGCACCGCTTTCGAGCAGTGGCGGGAAGCCACCCCGGCGGAACGCTCGCGCGTCCTGCTGCGCCTGGCTGACCTCGTCGAACGTGACGCCGAGGAACTGACCCGCCTGGAGGTCGAGGAGACCGGGAAGCCGGTGTCGGTCATGCGCGACGGTGAGGTGCCGTTCGGCGTGGACAATCTGCGGTTCTTCGCCGGGGCGGCGCGCTCGCTGGACGGGACGGGCGCCGGCACGCTGTCCGCCGGCTACACGTCGCTGCTGGTGCGCCGGCCCGTTGGTGTGGTCGGTTCGATCGCGCCCTGGAACTTCCCGCTCATCATGGCCATCTGGAAGATCGGTCCGGCCGTGGCGGCCGGCAACGCGGTGGTCATCAAGCCCGCGCCGCAGACACCCCGTACCACCCTGGCGTTGGCGCGGCTCATGGAGGAGGCGGGCGCGCCGGTGGGCCTGGTCCAGGTCGTCACCGGTGGCGCCGACGTGGGGACGGCCCTGGTCGCGGATCCGGGCGTGGACATGGTCAGCGTCACCGGGTCGACCCGGACCGGGCGGGAGGTGATGCGCGGCGCGGTGCCCGGGCTCAAGCGGGTGCACCTCGAGCTCGGCGGGAAGGCGCCGGCGATCGTCTTCGACGACGCGGACCTGTCCGAGATGGCCTTCGGCGTGGCGATGGGCGCGACGTACAACACGGGCCAGGACTGCACCGCTGCCACCCGGGTCTACGTCCAGCGATCTGTCTACCAGGACGCGGTCGGTGCGCTCGAGGCCGCGCTGGCGAAGGTGCGTACCGGCGACCCGTGGTCGTCCGAGACCGACATCGGCCCCCTCATCTCGGCCGACCATCGCGGCCGGGTGGCGGGCTTCGTGTCCCGGGCGGCAGCCGACGGAGCCACCGTCGCGGTCGGCGGTTCGCCCGCGGACGGGCCGGGGTTCTTCTTTCCTCCCACGCTGGTCGTCGGCGCCGAGCAACGCAGCGAGATCGTGCAGGGCGAGGTGTTCGGGCCGGTGGTCGTGGTGCTCGCCTTCGACGACGAGGAAGAGGCGGTGCGGCTGGCCAACGACAGCCAGTACGGACTCGCCTCGTCGGTGTGGACCCGCGACGTCTCGCGGGCCCTGCGGGTCAGCCACCGGCTCGACGTCGGCGTCACCTGGATCAACGACCACCTGCCGATCGCATCCGAGGCACCGCACGGCGGCGTGAAGGGCTCCGGCTTCGGCAAGGACATGAGCCAGGAGGCGGTCGGGGAGTATTCCGTCACCCGCCACCTAATGATCAAGCACGCGGCACCCGCGGCACGCGACTCCTTCCGGCCGGCCTGAGCCGGCCGCCAGCCGCCGGCGGCCGAGCGGGCCACGGTCAGGTCAGTTGGGCGAAGCGCTGGACGACGATGACGACGAACGCGACGAGCAGCGGTGCGGCGACCATGTCGAGGATCCGGAGGGCCTGCGGCCGCGCCGGTCGCGCGGTGAGCTGCACCGTGATCCGAGCGATGAGCGCCACCATCAGCAGGGTGAGCACGGTCGCCTGGATCGCCCCGGAACGCGCCACGCTGAGAGCGATGTCAGTCATTCCACCTCCATCCGTCGCCTTCGGCGGTAATGCGGCACGTCTCGGGCCAGTTCGGCCAGGGCGGCCAGCGACGCGACCGCGGTGAGGGTGACGACCCCGAGCAGCGGTGACCACACGTGCAGATGGATCATCGCCTGCGCGATCAGGATGCCGAGGGCGAGGCTGAGCGCGACGCCGACGACCAGCCGGGTGAGGCCGTCCGGTATCCGGACGAGCCGCGCGCAGGCCAGCCCCGGCGCCACGGAGAGGTAGCCGAGGACGCCTATCGCCCGCAGGACGCCCGGCACGTCCCAGAGGACGAGGGCGAGAACGACGTCGCCGGCGACGAGCGTCACCAACGCCGGCCATGGCGTGAGCGCCGGGACGTCCGTCGGCGAGGAAGCGGCGCGCTGTCCGGCAGGACCTGGATTCGCATCGATCTCGGGCTCGGCGATCTGGGTCACCGGCCGCCCCTTTCGCTGCTGGTGAGGACGTAGACCCTCGCCTCGGGATTGGAGTAGACGAGCTTGAAGTCCCCGGAGTCGACGACCTCGCGTTCCACGGCCTCGCCCCAGCCCCGCGGCTTGCCCAGGAACGTCTCCGCGAAGACGAACTGTCCCTTTGTGATGATCAGGTATGCGCCCTTCGGGTTGCCCCGCATCTCCGCCTCGATCGCGATGGCCGTCGTCGGCCCGAGGTCCTGGCCGAGGGGCAGGTACTTGTACCGTTCGACGCCCTGGGCCCGCCAGGGGACGTTGGAGGTGACCGAGACCAACGAGACACCCGCCGGGGCGTGCGCGTAGAGCCAGTCCACGGCCTGGTGGTCGCCCGGGCGAACCTGCTCGAAGGCATCGTTGCCGTACCGGGCGACGAAGAACGCGCCGATGAGGACGGTGCTCAGCGCGCCGGCCATGAGGGCCGCGGGGACGCGACGCCGGGCCGGCCACGCCGGGACCAGCAGTGCGGCCAGGAGGATCGCCATGAACGGCAGGGCGAAGGCGTAGACCCGGAGGAAGATCTCGCCGCCGTAGCTCTGCATCGCCAGCAGGACGAACGGCGCCCCGGCGAGCATCAGGAGCGCCAGGCCACCCTGTCCGCTGCGTACTCGTCGCCACGCGCCGACCGCCGCGAGTCCCCAGACCGCCAGCGCGAGGACGACCCGCAGCAGCACCACGATCTGGTGCCCCGTGTCGCCTCGTACCCGTTGGACCGCCCCGTCGTTGATGGTGCTGCCCACATTCCCGAAGGAGCCGAACATGTCGTGCAGGTGCCCCTGCCAGTACGCGACGGCGCCGTAGCTGATGTAGGCCATCAGCACGACGCCGAGCAGGACCGGCAGCGTACGCAGCGTGCAGCGGCGGACCAGCACCAGCGCGGCGATGCTGACCACGATCGCGATCGGAGTGAGCTGGTGGCTCACGGTGGCGGCCGCGAAGACGGTGAGGATCACCGCCACCAGACCGACCAGCGACGCCGGGCTGGCCTGATCGGTCACCCGCTCGAGCAGCAGCGGCCTCGGCGGGACCCGGAGCAGGCGCAGCAGCAGAGCGACCGGGCTATCCGGGGACCGCTGGCGGTACAGGCCGCTGGACCCGACCGGGTGGAACCAACGGACCAGCACCATCAGTAGGACCAGGTAGAAGAGGTAGTTCATCGCCTGGGGGCCGAAGTAGTCCTGCCCCACCCAGTTGGCCGGGAAGAACAGCCAGAGGGCGAGCCATGCCGCCCGCGCGTCAGCCGACCACAGCCGGGCCAGCCGGAACACCACGGCGCCGTAGAGCAGGTTGAACACCACGGGCGCCCAGGCGAGCAGCGGCAGGGCGTGCGGCATCCCGGCCGCCCGCGTCGCCATGGCCGTCAGCGCGAAGAAGCCGGGCCAGCTGAAGCGGGCGTCCAACTCCGGCAACGTCTCCCCGGTACGGGCGATGTAGTCGGCGAAGCCGACGTGCAGCCAGCCCGAGATCACGCGCGGCAGCGGCTCGATGATCGGCGCCGCGCCGAAGAGCAGGACGACGAGCACCACCACGTGGGCGGCGAGCAGGCGGTCGGTAGCCGGGCGGGCGCGGAAGACGCCCCGGAGGAAGCTCGCGGTCAGCAGGGCCAGCGCGACGTACAGCTCGGGGCGGAGCGCGGTGACCAGGCCGAGCGACCCGATGTCGGCGGCGTCCCCCCGCTGCAGGGCCCAGACGCCGAGCGCCAGCGCCGCCGCGGGCGCAGCCCACTCGGCGCCGGCGAGCAGACCGGTTCGTATCCGCTGACCGGCTTCGGCCGGGGCGGCCAGCAGGGCCGTGTTGCCGCTCATGACGCACTCCTCAGCAGCCGCAGCATCGACGGCAGGACGGCACCCATCACCACGACCTGCCCGGTGAGGTACGCGACGCCGACCCCGACGACCCCGATCTCGGCCATCGCGACCAGCGCCAGTGACACGACCAGGGCGCTCGTGAACGCCTGCACGGCGATGATGCGCCCGACCCGGCGTTGCACCCGGGACGCCGCGACGAAGACGGTCAGCACCAGCTTGGGCAGCACCGCGACGGCGAAGAGCCGCAGCGTGTCCGAGCCGGTCGAGGCGTAGTCGCTGCCGAATAGGGCGAGCAGCAGCGGCGCCGACACGCAGAGCAGGACCACCGCCGGTATGAAGAGGAGCAGGCCCCGTCGCAGCACCTGCCGCGCGTACGCCGCGAGCCGCGACTCGTCGGCGGCGGCCTCCACGGTCAGCGAGGTGCCGAAGTGGTACGCCACCAGCTCCAGCGAGCCGCCGAGCAGCCAGGCCACGTAGAAGATGCCGTTGGCCTCCGCGCCCAGCCGGGCGGTCACGATCAACGGCAGGGCGTTCGTGCCGGCCTGCATGAACAGGTATCCGACGTAGTCCAGCGCCACGAACCGGGCGAGCACCCGACGGTCCGGCAGCGCCGCTTCGGTGCGGCGCTCCCGCTGCCGGGGCAGCAGCCGGCGGAACACCAGCACGTTGACGGGGATGAGTGCCGCGACGACCGCCAGGTTCCACGAGACGAAGATGCCCAGGCTCGGCAGGGCGCCGGCGCACAGCACCAGCAACGCGATCTTGGCAAGCCCGAAGGCGGTGTTCTCGACCGGGACCCAGACGACGCCGCGCAGGGCGGTCAGCACACTGTCCTGCAGGGTGAAGACGCACCAGCCGGCGACGGAGAGGACGAACGCCACGGCGAGCAGGGGAGTGCGGTGCAGGAAGTCGAGCCGGTCGGTGACCAGGGGCGCGAGCAGCAGGAAACCGCTGCCCAGGACGAGTGCCGCCAGGCAGGTGACCCCGTAGGCGTACCCGACCAGCCGGGTGCCCTGCTCCGCCGCGGCGGGCAGGAAGCGGGCGAGGGCGCCGTTGAGATTGAGTTGGGAGAGGTTGCTCAGGAAGGTCATCGTGGACACGGTCGCCGCCCCGACGCCGAGCTCGGCCGGCGAATAGAGGCGAGCGGCGAGAGCCCAGTACGCGATGCCGAGCACCGAGCTCAGGGCCGTGTTGAGCATCAGCGCGTAGACGTTGCCGTTCAGCGGGTCGCGCAGGTGCTGGCGCAGCCGTACGCCGATCGGCTCGGCGACCGTCCCGACGCCGGGGGTCGCGCGGCCGACCGACGGGTCCGCGGTACCGGTAGGTTGGGCGCTCACGAGGTCCTCCCTCCTCCCGTGCCTGGTGCTCTCCCTGACGTCACGAGGTCGGCTGGCTCAGCCGCGGACGCGCGTTGTGCACCAGGTGGCGGGCCCGCCGGTACGCGCGCCAACCCCGGGTGCGAAGCCGCTCGCCGCGCCAGGCCAGCGGCCAGCCGGTGCCGTCGAGCAGGGCCTCGATCCCGGCGACGCCGGTGTCCCGCTCGATCAGCACCCGGGCGACGGCGTAGACGTCGTCGCCCGGGTGGCTCAACGCGTTCTTGACTCCGCAGGCGGAGGTGTAGCCGGCGGCGCGTACCGCGGTCCGCACCGTGGTGCTGTGGTAGCCGTATGGATAGGCGAACGAGCGGACCGCCGTACCCGTCACGTCCTCCAGCATCTGACGGCTCCCCGCGACCTCCTGGTGCAGCTCGGTCGGGCGTAGACAGTCGAGCGCGCGGTGGCTCCGGCTGTGCGACCCGATCTCCACCCCGTGCGCCCGCAAGTCACGGAGCTGGTCCCGGTCGAGCGACGGATCCCCGTCCGGCGGCGGCGCCACGCCCACCCGCGCGGCGATGACGTACGCCGTCGCCGTGAGCCCGTGCCGGCGCAGCACCGGCAGTGCGGTTTCGGCGAGGTCGGGGAAGCCGTCGTCAAAGGTGATCAACACCGGTCGGGGCGGCAGCGGGGCCAGCCCGCGCAGCACGGCCGCGTAGCCGCTCACCGTCATCGGCGTACGCCCGCGCTCCCGGATCAGCGCCATCTGCTCGTCGAAGTCGCCCGGCGACACCGACCAGCGCAGGGTGTTGTCCCGGCGTTCGTCGCCGACGCTGTGGTAGCAGAGGACGGGGACGACGGTCTTCGGTGGACGGCTCACGTGCGGCTCCTTCCGGATCGGGCCGCGGCGGCGGCGGCGTAGTAGGCCGGCCCGAGCGCCAGCCCGCAGAGTTCGAGGGCGGTCAGCGAGGCGGGATAGTCCCGCTGCTTCCGGTCGTTCTTCGCCGACCCGGGCCGCAGGGCGTAGGCGACGCCGCGGGGCAGCCGCCTCAGCAGGTCCCGCCGGGTGGTGGGGTCGCTCGTCAGGCATTTCGTCAGCACGGCGCCGAGTCCGACGCCGTAGAGGTACATGGTCCGTCGCAGCGCGCGCAGCTCACGTCGGTGCGTGTGCCAGACGATGGCCCCCGGCTCGTAGGCCAGCGCGTGTCCGGCGAGCACCGTACGCAGCAGCACGTCGATGTCCTCCCCGCTGCGCAGCCGCGGATCGAAGCCGCCCAGCCGGCGCAGCGCGTCGGTGCGGAACGCCATGTTGGCGCCGGAGCCGTACGACCCGGGCAGGTACGGGTGGAGCGACGACGGTGGCAGGTCGACCCGATGCGTGCCCCCCGCTTCGAGCGTGGCGGACCCGGCCCGGTCGAACCGCCGTCGCTGGCAGCCCTTGCCGTAACCGCCGTACTGCTCCAGCCAGATCTGCGACGGCGTGTCGAGTTCCCGGGCGAGGACCTGGCCGGTCACCCCGGCCACCTCGTCGTCGGTGAAGCCGTCGACGAGGTGGCGCAGCCACGCCCGGTCGAGGATGACGTCGTCGTCGGCGAAGGCCACGATCCCGCCCCGCGCCTCGGCCAGCCCCCGGTTTCGGGCGTGTGCGACGCCGGGTCGCGGTTCGCTGGTGTAGCGGAACCGCGGATCGTCGGCGGCGCGACCGGCGACGATCCGCGCCGTGCCGGTGACCTGTGGCGCGTTGTCCACGACGACGATCTCGTAGTGGGGGTAGTCGAGGGCGGCGAGGGAGTCGAGGGCGGATTCGAAGAGCGGCGTGCGTCCACACGTGGGTACGACCACGCTGACGAACGGGCTGCCCTCCGTCGCCGGCCGGCGGGAAAAACACGCCCGGGCGCCGGCGGGTGCGGCCGCTTCGGTGACGAGTGCCTCGCCGCTGCCGCCGCCCTCCCCGAACGGGCCGGGATCGAGCCGGTCGAGCGGGGGCAGGCCGTCGTGTCGCAGGTGTGCGTCGATCGCCGCGGCGAACCGGGCCCGGATCGCGGCGGTGAGTGCCGGCGCGGCCAGCCCGCCGGCCGGCAGCGCGACGTCGACCAGCCCGAGCGGCTGCCCGTGCAGCCGGACCAGGACCTGCGCCGCGCCGTACCGGGTGCCGTCCGGCCCGCCCGTGTCGGGCACGTCGGGCACCCCCTCGGTGAGCTCCACGGCGAGTACCCGGATCGGCGCCGGACCGGTCGGGCGCCGGGGGCCCGGCTCGCTGACCGCCTGAGAGGCGCGCAGGGCCTGGGCCGAGACGTAGCCGGCGGCGGTCACGAGCAGCCCGGCGACGATCGCGCCGGAGCGCAGCAGTCCGGCGCGGTCGCCGGCACGGACCTGGCGCAGGCCGCGGCGCACCCCGGCGGGGAGGGTGCGGCGGGTGTACGTGCGCTCCGTGGCGAGGCCGGCGTCGCTACCGACCAGCCGGGCGACGACCGCCTTGGACCGTCCCTCCGAGAAGCAGCGCTGCCGGAAGTAGCGCCAGGTCGTCCGGTCCACGGTCACCCGGTGCCGGACCCGGGCCGCGGGCTCGTAGAGCACCATGCCGTCCGGTTCGAGCTGCTGGACTCGGATGCAGAGCTCCGTCTCCTCGCAGCCGACCGGCGTCCGCCCGACGCGCCCGAGCGCCGGGTCGAAACCGGCGGTGCGCTCCAGGACCGACCGGCGGAAGGACATGTTGCAGCCGATGACGTTCCGCACGGCGGCGACCTCCGTGGGCTGGCCGGTGAAGCTGCACCCGACCACCCAGTCGAACTCCGGGGGCAGCCAGCGCGGCCGGTCCTCCTCCCAGGCCGGTACGGCGTGGCCGCCGACCGCGAGCACCCGCTCGTCCTGGTAGTGCGGCAGCAGCCGGGCCAGCCAGTCGGGCTCCGCCTCGGCGTCGTCGTCGAGGAAGGCGACGATCTCGCCGGTCGCACGGGCCAGCCCGGTGTTGCGGGCCGCCGAGAGGCCGCGCGGGCCGGCGCTCGGGGTGACGGTCAGCGCGGGGAAGGCGGCGCGCACCCGCTCCAGCAGCGCCGGGTTGTGGTCGACGACCACGACGACCTGGGCCGCCGGCACGTCCTGCGCCAGCACGGAGTCGACCGCCCGGACGATCTGCGGCCACCGCCGCTCGGTGTAGACGCACACGACCACGGTCACCGTCGGGGCCGAGCCGGGCCCAGCCGGCACCTGCGGATCGAGGACGGTGACCGGCTCAGACGTTGACGAGGACGCGTTCGACGTTGCTGCGGATCCAGCGTGGATCGTCATGGTCACCTTCCGAGTCGATGAACAGCAGGATGTGGCGCAACCAGTAGAGGAGCAGGGCCGGTCGGGGCGGGATGCCGTCCAGCCAGTCGGCCGCCTCGTCGGCGGGGACGTCGAGCGTCCGGTCGATGCCGTGCCGCAGCGCCTGGACGACGATCTCGCCGAGTTCGTCGCCGCGGGCCAGCCGACGGGCGAGGACGTGCAGGTGCAGCAGGTCGTGCAGGGGGAGTTGGCGGGCCGAGGCCCGATCCCAGTCGACGATCCCGGTCACTCGGCCGTCCGGTGAGGTGGCCAGCAGGTTGCCGGGCCAGAAGTCGCCGTGGATCCAGGCGGCGTGCACGGTGCGGCCGACGAGGGCGACGGCGAGCTCCTCCCGCAGTCGCCACACCGTGTCGAGGAGCCGGCCGCGTCGCGGGTGGGTGGCGACGAACTCCTCCAGCCGCCGGAGTGGGCGGTCCACCCACTCCGCCACGGCGGCCCGGTCGAGCACGGTCCGTTCCCGGGTGCGCTGGTGCAGGTCGCGGATGATCCGGCCGGCGGAGGCGAGCAGCGCGGCCCGCTGGGTACGCCGCAGCATCATCCGGTTCGCCGGCGCTCCCCGCAGCGCCCCCTCCACGCAGTAGTAGCGACCCTCGACCTCTCCCTGTGCCACGCAGTACGGCAGAAGCGAGCGCAGGCCGGGCAGGCGCGGGTTCGTCCACAGCAGGTCGAGCACCTCGGCCTGGCGTCGCAGCCCCTCGACAGCCTGCTCCGTCCAGGGCACCTTGACCATGTAGCGTCCGCCGGCCGCGCGGCCCCGTACGGTGGCCACGGCGACCGACGTGCTGGTGAAGGCGACGGTCTCGGTCCGCCACCGCGTGTCGTCGGTGGCGGTTGCCTGGGCGACGAGGCGGGGGGCGACGGCGGCGGTCCAGCTCCGTTCGGGCCGGTGCAACCAACTGGCGAGCCGGTCCCGCAGGACCGGCTGCGCCCAATGTACGGCGCCCCTCACCGGGCCGCCCGCTCGACGTAGTGCCGCCAGATCCGGCCGAGCGCGTCGGCGAGCACCAGTTCCGGCGCACGGTCGGCGTCCACGCGTTCCAGGTGCGGGACCCGCCGGCGCAGCCGCCGGTACTGCTCGCGTTCCCCCTCGAGGTGCGCCGGGTCGTACTCTCCGGAGCGGCGGTACATCACCGAGCCCGGGACGTCCAGCAGCAGCACCACGGTGGGCGCCGGGCAGAGTCGGCTCAGCAGGTGGAAATACGGCCGCTTGAGCCAGATCAGCGGCCCGCGCGGCGGCAGCAGGGCGTCGTAGACGTAGCGGTCGAAGACCACCATCCGGCCCAGCGCCCGGTGGCGCAGCGCCGCCAGGTAGCGACGCCACACGGTGAACGGGCGCAGCAGGATACGTACGCCCTGCTCGGCGGCGGTGCGCGGCGCCTCGTGCGACGGCCACAGGCCCATGTAGACGCGGCGTACCGGAAAGTAGAACGTCGACTCGATCCCCTGGGCCAGGGTGGACTTCCCCGCTCCGTCCGGGCCGATCAGGGCGACGTCGACACCTCGACGGCCCCACGCCTGCAGCGGCCGCTCGATCGAGCGCAGCGCGGCCGAGCCGACGAGACGGCGGGCCGCGCTGGCCGGACGGGCCCGCCACCACGCGGCGAGCACCTGCCGACGTACGGCCGGCAGCGCTGCCGGGCGACCGGCCCGCCAGTACGCCAGCAGCATCCGGGCCGCCCGGTCCGGCAGCGCCCGGGCGACCGGACCGTCGAGCGCGGCATGGTCCTCGAGTTGCCGCAGGCGACGTAGGTGGTGGTCGGCGATCCTGCCCTTGTCGAGCACGCAGTGCAGCAGCAGCGCCCAGAATTCGTCCCCGGGCGCGAGCACCCACACGTCGTCCTGGCGTACCCGGCGGCCCAGGCACTGGTCGGCGGCCCGGGTGCGGACCTCGAAGTGACGGCCGTAGGCGAGCTCCGTCACCAGGTCGAGTTCGACCCACGAGCTGGTGGCCGGGTCGAGCCCGAGGAAGAACCGGTGACTGCCCCGGCCGTGCCCGGCCAGGCGGATCAGGCCGTGGGCCTGCGCCACGGCCACGGCCCGCTCGAGATCGGCCGGCGCGACCAGGAGGTCCAGGTCCCCGGGGACGATGAGCGCCTCCGGACCGCCGCGCAGCAGGCACCAGCGCACGCCGGCCTCGTCGAGGCCGGCCAGCACCGCCCGGGCGAGCCCGTGCGCGGCCGCCGGTTCCGTCGGCCGTGGCAGGTCCGGGCGGTCCGCCACCGTGGTCGTGTCGTCGCCTCTCATCGCGTCTCCGGAAGCTGCGTGGTTACGTCGGGCAGGCGGAGGCGCCGGCCCGTCGGTACGGCGGGCGCCGACATCACGAGGCCGGCGGGGAAGGTGACCTCCGCCGAGTCGTTGATCGAGAACTGGGTGTGGGTGACGCCCACGGAGAGCGCCGGCCGGGGCGAGCCCGGCCGGCGAGACGGTGTACGGCTCATGCACTACCCCCGCGCCGTCCGGAGCGCCAGGATCCGCCGTACGCCGCCGCGAGCGCGTTGGACCAGTGGGGTGATCGGCACCCGTTCGATCCGGTAGCAGGCGTAGTCCTGGCTGACCGCGCCGAAGCGGCTCTTGAACAGCTCCAACGAGGAGACCCGGGCCGAGTCGCCCATGTTGTAGGCCGTGCACCCGGCCTCGATCGCGTCCGCGATCGCGGTCTTGTGCAACAGGTAGTTGGCGTAGACCGGGCCGGCGAGCTTCTCCACCATCGCGCCGCGCCAGTACATCGCCGTCCGTGTTTCGCGCAGCACGACGATCGCGGAGACCGGCCGTCCCTCGTGGTACGCGACGTATGTCCGGCACCGGGAGCCGAGGAGTTCCGCGACGGTCTGCAGCTTCCGGTGCGGCTCCCGTCGGGCCGCCAGCCGCCGGGCGAGCGGCAGCGGGAGACCGTCCCGCCGCGCCCAGCGGTCGACGGACTCGCCGTAGAGCCGGTGGAAGACCGGGATCAGTCGGCCGGTGTCGTCACGCTCGACGACGACGCCGGCCCGCTCGGCTCGCCGGATCCGGTTGCGGGTGTCGCTGCGGAACCGCTTGCGCCAGACCTCGTCGAAGCCGCCGTCGAGGAAGACCGTCTGCGTCATCCGCTGCTCCCGCAGCACGTTCGCCGGCACCACCGCGTCCCAGGTCGGTGCGGCGGCCGGATCGGGGCGGACCAGGGTGCTCAGCACGTGCCGCCGTGCCAGGTCGGTGACCACCATCCGGACGTCCTCCGGGCGCAGCTCTCCGCCTTCGCAGACCAGCCCGCCCGGTCCCCAGCCGACGGGGAGTCCGAAGTCCGCCGCAAGGATCGAACCGAGCCCCGGGCGTCGTACGAGCGGAAGGACGAGGCGCCTTCCGTCGGCGGTCTCGTAGAGCCGCGAGACGTCCTCGTAGCCTGTGACGGTGCAGACGCAGCGGAGCCAGGTCGGCGTCTGGCTGGGTAGGGCGTTCGGCGCGGAGGCCAGCACCTCCTCCCACACGTCGACCGGAACCGGACTCGTCACCCGCGGCGGTCGCTGGTCGCCGGGTGTCGCCCCGAGGCGGCGCTCGAGGCTCGTCCCGGCGCTCACGACGCGCCCAGCGGGATGTCGGCGTGCCAGTAGCGCTGGGTGGAGTCGTTGCTGGCCAGGACCACCATGCCGGTCGCACTGGTGACGCTCTGCTTGGTGGTCGTCGCGTTGTTCATGTTGGGCGAGCGGGCGTCCCTGATGACCGGGGTGCCGCGGCCGTCGGGAAAGTCGATGCTGCCCATCGGGGAGCTCTTCATGAAGATCGTTCCCGGGTAGCCGGTGTAGGGGCAGCCGCTGTCCGGCGCGGTCATGAAGACGTACAGCATCTGATGTTCGGAGTCGAGCAGCAGGACCGGTCGGGTGTGGCAGTCCTTGATCCGCCCGACCCGGTAGCTGGACCAGTCGCCGGTCGACGGGTCCCGGGCGAGGAGCATGATCAAAGGCGCCGAGCTCGTGGCGCCGGCGTCGTCGAGCGAGGTCTTGATGACCGCGAAGACCCGTCCGGAGCCGTCGTCCTGGAGCGTCCTGATGTTGATGTGGTCGTCGGCGTTGTTCGGACCCTGGATCGCCGTACGCGTGACGGCCCAGGTGGTACGCGACGCGCCGTCGACGTGCTCGGCGAAGTAGATCGCGGACTTCGGCTGGTGGCTCCACATCACGCCGGTCCGGGTGTGGCCGAAGGTCACCACCGACGAGATGTCGTCGCTGTCCAGGGCGGTGGCGGCGGTGACCGGGAGCACGAACGGGGTGCCCCAGACCGCGTCCCCGCCCGTCGTGTTGTTCACGTAGACCTTCGAGCCCTGCGTCCAGGTCGCCCAGAGCACGCCCGTCGAGTCCTTGTCGATGGTGAGGGTCTCGCTGGAGTAGTTGCTGATCTGCGCCGGGTAGCCGGTGTCGCGGGTGTAGGTCTTTGTCGTGGCGTCGTAGCTGAACCGGTAGAGCCGGGCCGGGTTTCCGGACGCCGCGTCCGCGGAGGAACTGGCCCGGACGTGCGAGGAGACGTAGAGCCTGCTGCCGTCCCACAGCGCGTCGGAGCGGGTCTTCGGCCGGTTGTCGACGACGGTCCCGGTGTCGATCCACTGCTGCGTGGAGCGGTCCAGCCGGAAGATGTGGTGGGTCTGGCTCCCGGTGTGGAACAGCACCGCCCACCAGCGGCCGTCGTTCCACCACAGCTTGCTCTCCGGCTTCTCACCGGTCGCCGCCGAGCCGTCGCCGGCGGTGGAGGGACCGACGTAGCCGATGTCACCCGCGGCCGCCAGGGTCTGTGTGGGTTCGGGTTTGGGTTTGGCGTACCCGTGCCCGTGCCCGTGCGCAGGTGGGTCTTTGGGTTTGGCGAGCCCGTCGTGCGCGGGTGCGGCGCCGAGCAGCACGCCCACCAACAGGGCGAGGGCGTAGGAGCCGCGTGTCACCCGGGCACGCCGCAGGGGGCGCGGCATCATCGATGCACCTCGCTCAGCGCCAGGCTGGTCGGCTCGGCGGCCTGGGGCTGCCACCGCTGCAGCACGCGGTGGTCGATCGGGTCCACCACCGGTCGGGAGCGCCGGACGAACCGCTCCCGGAGAAGGGTCCGGAGCACCCGCTGACCGTCGCGGAAGGTGTGCAGGTTGGAGGTGCCGCAGCGGCGGGGGAATTCGGTGCTCGGCACCTCGGCGATGCGCAGGTTCGCCTTCAGCGCGTGGACCACGAGTTCGGTCTCGATCTCGAAGCCGTGCGAGGTCAGGGCGAGCGCCGGTAGGCACTCGCGACGGAACGAGACGAAGCCGTAGCACAGGTCGGTGAAGCGGACGAGGAAGAAGCTGTTCGTCAGCCGCACCAGCATGTTGTTCCCGGTCCGGCGCAGCGCGGTCAGGTCGGTCGATCCACCGCCGGTCAGGAACCGGGAGCCCTTGACGAAGTCGTAGCCGTTGATGAGCGGGGTGACGTAGCGATGGATCTCGGCGGGATCCATGCTGCCGTCGGCGTCGATCATCACGATCAGGTCGCCGGTGGCCGCGGCGAACGCCACCCGCGCCGCGTCGCCCTTGCCCCGGCAGTTCTGGGTCAGCACCACGATGTCCGGCCGGATGGCGCGGGCGACCTCGACCGTACGGTCCGCCGAGTGCCCGTCGACGAGGACCACCTCGTCGACGATCGGCGGCATGCGCTCGAGCACCCACGCGATGTTCTTCTCCTCGTTGAGCGTCGGGATGACCACGCTCACCGTCTGTCGCTCGGGGCGAGCGTCGACCACTCCGGCGTCGCCGTCGGGCCGTTCCCGCATCCGAAGGATGCTCAGTGCCCGGTCACCCTGCCCCGCCGGTGCGGTGAGTGGGGGCTCGGCCAGCCGGTCGGGTGCGTGCAGGTCGATGTCCCGGTTCAAGGTCATCGGATCCCCTCCCCACGGGCCGTGAGGCCGTCCCGCGGTACGACGGCGGTTTCCCTCGTAACGCAGGCAGGGATGTTCGATGTACCTCTCATCAGCCTTCCTTCCCCCGTGATTTCCGCGCGGGAGCGCGCCCTGGCGCGAATGCGCGGATTGGTCTGGTTCAAGCCCGTTTGTGCCGGGGTGAACAGGAGGTAAAGCTAACACCGCACAAAGATGTACACGCCGGATTTACAGACTGAATCAGGCTCATTTCGGGCGATGCATCGAACGAACGAGTGGCTGGTGGTGGTCGCCGGGGATCAGTTCACCCGGGCAGTAACGGTGATGCTCATCGACGGCGACCTGTTTCGTTTACCGGCCGGCCCGGGCGCCGGCGAGCCTCGGAGGGCTGGAAGGGCGGCCCGCCGGCGAGGATCTGGTACGCCGTGCTGGCCAGCGAGTACACGGCGGAGGTGACGGCGGCGCTTGAGCAATGCTCACAGGGGGAATTCGTCGAAGAGGATCGCCTCGGCGTTCGGATCGACGGTGTCGAAGCGGTACGAGCGGACCATCCCGTCGGCGGAGTCGAGCAGCGTGAAGACGGTGATCTCGTTGCTCGCCACGTACGGCAGGGCGGTGCCGTCCGGGGCGGTGAGGGGCGCGACCGTGGGGACGATCGGCGACAACCCGCCCGGGTCACCCTGTTGGACGTATCCGTCCGGCAGCGCGCGCGACCGGCCGGACGTCACGTCGTAGGCGCCGTAGCTGTTGCCGACGTTGGACGTTTCCAGCCAGTGCACCCCGGCCGCGTTGCGGAACCTGTTCCACACGTGTGAGTGCCCGTTGAGGACCAGGTGGACCCCCGCCTCGTCGAGCAGTGGCTCGACGTCGCGCAGGATGTGGTCGTCGGCGAGCGGATAGTGGTAGGTGATCCCGCCCGGCCGGACCGTCGGCACCGGGTCGGTGAACGGCGGTGCCGAGTGGTGACCGAGTCCGTGACTCGGGTGATGGAACATCACCACGCGGTACCGGGCCGCCCGCGCCGCGGGCGAAGCCAGTTCCGCTGCGAGCCAGCGGTACTGGGCCGAGTCGCGGGCGATCGGTTCGAAGATGAACTGGCCGTGCCCCCATCGCTGCGGATCGTCGACGTCCTGGGCGGCTTCCTGGAACTTTCCCCGTCCGACGAGTTTCGGCGAGCGCCAGATCGCCGTGGCGAAGAGGGCGATCAGATGGACGTTGCCGATCGTCCGCGACCACCAGCGCGGCCCGCCCGCCTCGCTGCGCGGCACCGGAAAGAGCTCCTCGTAGGTGGTGACGTCCCAGGCGCCGGGCTGGGGGTCGTTGAACTGCTCGTCCAGCGAGGCGGTCGCCGACCAGCGTCCCATGACCTCGTGGTTGCCGATCGTCGGATAGAGCGGGGTGTTCGGCAGGATCGGCGCGCCCGGCCAGCGGCCCACCGCCCGGCCGGCGAAGGCGGCGAAGAAGGCCGGCCGACGGGTGCTGTCGAACCAGTCGCTCGCCCGGTCCGGGACGTTGACCATGTCACCGGCCATCAGCACGCCGTCGAGCAGGCCGCCGGCTGTCTCGGCAGCCTTGGCCAGGTTCGCCGGGACCATCGGCATGAGCTGGTGGTCGCTGGTCAACAGCAGCCGGACCGGTCGCCCCGCCGGGACCGCCGGGGCCAGGTGGTAGGCGGCCGTGACGTTCGCGCGTCCGTCGTCGCCGATGCTCACGACCCGGTACGGTGTGCGTCCGGCCGGCAGCCCGGCGACCCTGGCGAGGTGCCGGAACACCGGGCGGCGGGTCACGCCGCCGTACGTCCGGCCCGGCACCGACGACTCCGCGTCCTCCCGGGTGCGCGACAGGGGGAGCGTCGCGGCGCGAAACCGCCGCCACCCGCTACCCGCTTCGGCCGGGCCGGTGGCGGCGGCGTACGCGTCCTGTTCGGTCATCTCCGGCACCCCGACGCCCACCAGGACGACCTGGCACCTGCCGACCTGCTCGGTGTGCCACAGTACGTGAATTTCGTCCGGCTGTGGGTCAAGTAGGTACGGTTCGCAGAGCAACGCCACCGCACGAGTATGCGGGCAACCGGAAACACGGGCTTCGCTCCACCGACCCGACCGTCGCCCGTGCGGGTTAATCAGTTGCCGGCGGCCCGGCGCCATTGCTGCAATCCGACCAGCAGGTCCACCGAGCGCAGAGGAGCCCGGGAATGCGAGCCGCGTCCATGTCCCACCACCAGGCAACGACCGCCTACCCAGAGGACATGACGCTGCGTGAAAACCCTCAACCTTGGAATCCTCGCCCATGTCGACGCCGGTAAGACCAGCCTGACCGAACGGCTGCTGCACAGCGCCGGCGTCATCGACGAGCTCGGCAGCGTCGATGCGGGCAGCACCCGCACCGACAGCATGGCGCTGGAACGGCAGCGCGGCATCACCATCCGCTCCGCCGTCGTCTCCTTCGTCGTCGCCGGGGTCACGGTCAACCTGATCGACACCCCGGGCCACCCCGACTTCATCGCCGAGGTGGAACGCGTCCTCGGCGTGCTCGACGGCGCGGTGCTCGTTGTCTCGGCCGTCGAGGGCGTCCAGGCCCAGACCCGGGTCCTGGCCCGCACCCTGCACCGGCTGGGCATCCCCACCCTGATCTTCGTGAACAAGACGGATCGGGCCGGCGCCGATCCGGGCCGGGTGCTGCGCCAGATCGCCGACCGGCTGACCCCGCACGTGGTCGCCCTCGGACGGGTCGCCGCCGCCGGCACCCCGGCCGCCCGCTGGGTGCCCTTCCGGCCGGACGACCCCCGCCACACCACGGGGCTCGTCGACCTGCTCTGCGCGCACGACGACGCGCTGCTCGCCGCGTACGTGGCGGACGAGCGGGCGGTGACCCCGGCCCGGCTGCGCGCGGCGCTCGCCGCCCAGACCGCGCGGGCCCGGGTGCACCCCGTCCACGCCGGCTCGGCCATCACCGGCGCCGGAGTGGACGACCTGATCGCCGGCATCGCCGAGCTGCTGCCCGCCGCCGAGGGCGACGACGACGGCCCGCTCTCCGGCACCGTCTTCAAGGTCGAGCGCGGCCCGGCCGGCGAGAAGATCGCATACGCCCGGATCTTCACCGGGACCGTGCGGGTCCGCGACCGGATCCGCTACCGGCGGGACCACGAGGCCAAGGTCACCGGCATAGGCGTCTACGACGGTGGCGACGCCGTGCCCCGCGACTCGGTCGGCGCCGGCCGGATCGCCCGGCTCCACGGCCTGGCCGACGTGCGCGTCGGCGATCCCCTCGGCACCCCGCCCGACCGCCCGGCCGGCCGCCACCACTTCTCCCCGCCGAGCCTGGAGACCGTGGTCGTGCCCGTGCGGGTGGCCGACCGGCCGGCCCTGCACGCTGCCCTCGCCCAACTCGCCGAGCAGGACCCGCTGATCAACCTGCGCCAGGACGACCTGCGCCAGGAGATCGCGGTGTCCCTCTACGGCGAGGTGCAGAAGGAGGTCATCCAGGCCACCCTCGCCGACGAGTACGCCGTCCCGGTCACCTTCCGGGAGACCACCACCGTCTGCGTCGAACGGCCGGTCGGCGTCGGCGCCGCCGTCGAGTGGATCGGCAAGGACCCGAACCCGTTCCTCGGCACCGTGGGGCTACTGGTCGAACCCGGGCCGATCGGCAGCGGCGTCGAGTTCCGGCTCGGCATCGAACTCGGTTCGATGCCGCTGGCCTTCCTCAAGGCCATCGAGGAGACCGTTCGGGAGACCCTCCGGCAGGGCATGCACGGCTGGGAGGTGATCGACTGCGTGGTCACCCTCACCCACGGGGGCTACTGGGCCCGGCAGAGCCACGCCCACGGGGTGTTCGACAAGAGCATGTCCAGCACCGCCGGCGACTTCCGCAACCTCACCCCGCTGGTGCTCATGGCCGCGCTCGGCCGCGCCGGCACCCGGGTCCACGAGCCGGTGCACCGGTTCCGCCTGGACCTACCGGCCGACCTGCTCGGCGTGGTCCTGCCGGTGCTGGCCGCCCACGACGCGGTGCCCCGCGGCTCCACCCTCCAGGGCGGGTCGTACCTCCTCGAAGGGGAGGTGCCGGCCGGCCGGGTGCACGCGCTGGAGCAGCGACTGCCCTCGCTCACCCGTGGCGAGGGCACCCTGGAGGCCGAGTTCGACCACTACCGACCGGTCCGCGGGCCGGCACCGAGCCGGCCCCGCTGGGACCACGACCCGCTCAACCGCAAGGAATACCTGCTCGCCGTGGCGCGTCGGGTCACCGCCCGGCCGCAGCGCTGACCGGGCGCGGGTACCGGACCCGCACCGCGTCCACGCAGTCGTCCCGCGACGTCGGGCCGCCGAACCGGAGCCGGTCGTACCCGGTGAACGCCGGTTCCAGCGCGTCCAGTTCGTCGACCAGCGTGTGCAGCCGGTCGAGCCACGCCGCCGACCCGACGTCCGGCTCGGCCGGCGCGGCCCGGATCGCCACCGTCAACTCGTCCTTGCGCCGGATGTTCTCCGGCGTCACCGAGTGCAGGCAGACGTACCGGCCGCTGAGGTACGCGTCCCATTCGGCCGCGCCCCGCGCCGGGTCGGCCCAGTGCCCGACGAACCATTCCGCCAGCAGTTCCGCTCCGCCCGCCCGCTCGGCCAGCGCCAACAGGTCGGCCGGGACCATCTCCGCGCCGGCCGAGCGCAGATAGCCTGGCAGCGGCAGCCGCCGGTCCAGCATCAGCCGGCGTACGTCGTCCGGGTCCCGCCCCGTCGCCGCGCACAGCTCCTCCAGCACGACGAACTGCCCGCTGACGTACGCGTCGTCCGCCGCCGTCATCGGATGTTCCCCGTTGATCTCGCGAAACCGCTCCGCCACCCGATGCCGCAAGTCCACCCCGGCCCCTTCCTTTCGTGCCCGGCGACAGGCTAGGGCCGGAAACCTTCGGCACCCACCGAAACGTTCTCACGAATATCCGTTGCGGTGCGCCGCGCGGGCCGCCTACCGTGAACGGGCAACGTCAATTGGTTCCACCACCCAGGGAGCACGCCGTGTCGCAGCAGAACCGCACCACAACCGAGCGGCCCACGCCGCGCGGCGGTGCCCTGCTGGCCGAACTCGGCCTGGGCTCCTGCCGACGGCAGCGGTGGCTACCGGGGTGGCGGCGCGACTAGCGCCAGCGCGAGACACGCGCAGCCGCCCGCCCCGCCACAGGGAACCGGGCGGCTTTTTCGTCACCGGATTCCGAGGGGCGTAGCTCAACGGAAGAGCACCGGATTCCAAATCCGACGGTTGCAGGTTCAAATCCTGTCGCCCCTGCTTCCCTCGTCCCGGCCACACGTCGGCGACGTCGCTCCTTCTTAACTCCACAGTGGACGGCAAGAGCACGATCCCGGCCGGCGCCGCGCGCCCGGCCGGGCATCCGGGACGAGGGAGCTGGCTGACCCGCTCGCTTTGGGCGCGAGAGACACGCGGTTCGATTCCGCGGTCCCGGACTCCGCCTGACGGCAACCGCCGTCCGCACGGGCCGTTGGAGCAATTGGCAGCTCACCCGGTTCTCAGCCGGGCGGTTACGGGTTCGAGTCCCGTACGGCCTACGCCTGGTCCCGCCTCGGGACCACCTCGCGGTTGTAGCGCAGTCAGGCAGCGCGTCACCTCGCCATGGTGAAGATTGCCGGTTCGAATCCGGCCAGCCGCTCGGACATCAGCTGAGACCAAGGAGACGACGATGGGTTTCACCCCGCTGGCCGGCACCCGGGTGCCGGTCCGGGTCTGGACCGACCCGTACACCATCGAGGCGCAGGCGGCCAAGCAGCTGCGCAACATCGGTGCGCTGCCGTGGGTGCACGGGGTCGCCGTCATGCCCGACGTGCACTTCGGCAAGGGCGCCACCGTCGGCTCCGTCATCGCGATGCGGCAGGCCGTCTCGCCGGCCGCGGTCGGCGTGGACATCGGCTGCGGCATGTCGGCGGTGCGTACCTCGCTCACCGCGGCCGACCTCCCCGACGACCTCGCCCCGCTGCGTACGGCGATCGAGGCGGCCATCCCGGTCGGCTTCGCCATGCGTGACGACGCGGTCGACCCGCGCCGGATCCGCGGGCTGGAGCAGCGCGGCTGGGACGACTTCTGGCGGCGCTTCGCCACCCTCGACCGCAGGGTGGCACAGCTGGAGACCCGGGCCCAGCGCCAGCTGGGCACCCTGGGCGGCGGCAACCACTTCATCGAGGTCTGCCTGGAGCAGGGCGGCCCGGACGACGGCCAGGTCTGGCTGATGCTGCACTCCGGATCCCGCAACATCGGCAAGGAACTGGCCGAGCGGCACATGGCGGTGGCCCGCGGGCTGCCGCACAACGTCGAACTGCCCGACCGGGACCTCGCGGTGTTCCTCGCCGGCACCCCGGAGATGGACGCCTACCGCCGGGACCTCTGGTGGGCGCAGGAGTACGCGCGCCGCAACCGGGCCGTCATGCTCGCCCTGCTCTGCGGGGTGGTCCGCGACGAGTTCCCACACGTGACCTTCGACGAGCCCATCTCCTGCCACCACAACTACGTGGCGGAGGAGACGCACGACGGGGTGGACGTGCTGGTGACCCGCAAGGGCGCCATCCGGGCCGGCAAGGGCGACCTGGGCATCATCCCGGGGTCGATGGGCACCGGGTCGTACATCGTGCGGGGCAAGGGCAACGAGGACGCGTACTGCTCGGCGTCGCACGGGGCCGGGCGGCGGATGTCCCGCGGGCAGGCGAAGCGGACCTACAGCACCGCGGACCTGGCGGCGCAGACGGCCGGCGTGGAGTGCCGCAAGGACGCCGGAGTGGTGGACGAGATCCCCGGCGCATACAAGGACATCACCAAGGTGATGGCGCAGCAGGAGGACCTGGTCGAGGTGGTGGCGCACCTCAAGCAGGTGGTCTGTGTGAAGGGTTGACACCGATCGGCGCCCCACGGGGGTGGGCGCCGGTCGCCCGCCCCGGTGGCGCAGCGGAGAGCGCGCCGGTCTACGAAACCGGAGAGCCCAGGTTCGAATCCTGGTCGGGGCACGGTCCGCCGCTTGGCGGACACCATGCGAGCTGGTGCAAGTGGGCAGCACGTCCCTTTCTGGAAGGGAGGTTGGAGGTTCGAGTCCTCCGCTCGCAGCACGAGCCCTCGTAGCCCAACCGGTGGGGGGATTGCAGAGATATTGGCTAAGATTGGTCAATGCCAAGACCGCGCCTTTGGACACATGATCAGCTCCGCAATGTATTGCCTAGCGCGCGATCCTGGAAGGAAGTATGCGAGACGCTGAACGTCCCCATCGGCGGCAAGACCTTCAAGAGCCTGCGGAAACGCGCGGACAGCCTCGGGCTGGGCTACAGTCATCTGTACGGGAATGGGTATCGGCACCCAGTGATCAAAGCCGTCGGTGATGATCGGCTGCGGGAGCTAGTGCCGCAGTGCCGGTCATGGAACCATCTGGCGCAAGAGATCGGGTATGCCAACTCTCGGCAGGGAGGGTGGAGGCCCAAGCTGGCCGCCCGCATCGAGGCGTTGGGGCTCTCGGTTGAACATTTCCAGGGCCGCGGATTTAACGGCCTGGTTCCGTTCGCCAACGAGCCCACATTCACGGCCGACCCAAGGCCTCAGCGACTGCGGGTTGCAGCAACAGGCAAGGCGATCGCTTGGTTTTCCGAGCGGGGTTACGTGGTCTCTCTCCCCGTCGAGCCTGCGGTCTACGACCTCATCGTTGACTCACCGAACGGCTTTGACCGGGTCCAGGTGAAGTCATCGACCACCGCCGACCGTTCCGTTCAATTCACCCGGACCGTGTACGACAACAGGCAGCCCGGACAAAAATCCAGTGGGTACGTCCGATCTGCGCCGTATGAGCCGGGCGATATCGACTACTTCTTCGTCGTCCTCGGCGACGGCTCGATGTACCTGCTGCCATACGACGTGATCGGTCGACGCAAGACGGCCAATATGGGCAAGAGGTACGAGCAGTTTCGGGTGTGACCGGTTGTCAACCCCAAGCGCGCGCAAGGGCACGCTACGTACGGCGCAGGTGTTCCCGTGCCCGCTCATGCCCCCGTGGCGCAGCGGAGAGCGCGTCGGATTCCGGATCCGAAGGCCGCTGGTTCGAATCCAGCCGGGGGCACGAACCTCCCCGACCGAGTGCCCGAGTGGCCAGGGAGCGGTCTGCAAAACCGTGCACGTCGGTTCGAATCCGACCTCGGTCTCGTTAGCCGTCCACTGTGCATGTCGTCCTGGAGTCGCGGCTGGGTCAGGTGCTGGGCCACCCCTCGACTGGGCACACGCGCACCGGGTTCAGGTGCAGTTCGTAGGGCGTGTAGCAGTCGGCGGTGAGCGTCGCGAGCCGATTGCCGCAGGGGCAGGCTCGGTTTGGGCCGTCCTGTCCGGTCGGGCAGCAGCAGCCATGGCTGTTCTCCCAGTTCGGTAGCGGCTGCAGGGCGGAGGCGTCGTCCGGGTGGATGACGATGGTGCTCCGCGGGCGGCCGAGATCACGAAGTGGCCGTCGCGTACCCACAAATTTCCTCGTGGCTGGCACGGCTCCGGGGCGTCCTGGTCGTGCTGCGCTACGTACGGTGCGCCCCAGGGGTCCGGCTCGACGGCGTAGTGGCCAAGCGGCAGGGTGGAGGGAAGTCGCCGCGTCTTCGGGTCCCGGTCGGCTTCGTATGGTGCGCGGGCGCGGCGGGCAGTGCGGCCAGGTCGGGAGTCAACGCGGTGCCGCAGCGGGCGCACAGGAACACCGTCACGGCCCCATTGTCCGGCAGGTCGACGTGCGTGATCACCCGTCCTCGGGACGGAATGCGGCGACGGAGACCTCAGCCGCGCTAACGCGTCCGCGCGGCCTCCGGTTTCGCTACCGTCAGTAGTGTGGCGATCGCGAAGCTGCGCCTGCGTGGCGGGCCGTACGACGGGATGACGGTGGATTGGGACGTGCCGGACGCGGACGATCCGCCGACGACGTACGACCTCAAACTCCATGGAGCGCATGAAACAGCGCATTCCTTCGAATACCGCCGGGTGGAGCGCGCGCCGGAGGGGGCAGCCGAGTCGTGGATCTATGAGGCGCCCGGGGTCGGCGCCGAGTAGGGGCGGGAGTGGATCACGCACGGGCGGCCCGACGGTAGGAGGCGCGTACCCATTTTGGTGTGAACGTCATTGACATGAAAGTCCGTGGCGGTGTTCACTGACATGCGTGAACGCCAAGAGGGTCTACGTGCAGACGGCGCGGGCGGCTTCGGCGGCGCACACCAGGCAGCGCATCCTCGACGCCACGGTGGAACTGGTCCGGCGGCAGGTATCGGTCGAGATCGTGCTCACCGATGTCGCCGAGTCCGCGGCGGTGAGCGTGCAGACGGTGCTGCGGCACTTCGGCAGCCGGGACGGCCTGTTCGAGGCGGCCGCGGCGCAGGCCGTGGAGCAGGTCACGGCGGAGCGGCGCATCCCGGTCGGCGACGTCGACGCCGCCGTACGGAATCTCTTCGACCACTACGAGCGCTGGGGCGAGCTGATGCTGCGCTTCCTCGCCCGCGAGGCGCACGATCCGAAGGTCTACGCGGTCACCGAGCAGGGGCGCGAACTGCATCGTGACTGGGTTTCACAGGCCTTCGCGCCGATGCTCGCCGCCCGGTCGCCCGACGCCCGCGAAGCAGTCACCGATCTGCTGGTCATCGCGACGGACCTGTACACGTGGAAGCTTCTCACCCGAGACCGCCGGATGCCCAGAGAGCAGGCCGAAGCCAGGGTCCGGCAACTCATCACAGCGATCCTTGGAGAGTCATGATGACGTCATCGCTGTTCGTCACCTGGGACGGAGGCGGCAACGTGCCGCCGGCACTCGGTGTCGCCGCCGAGCTTCAGCGTCGCGGGCACGCCGTTCGCATGCTCGGCCACCCGGGGCAACGCCAGGCGGTGGAGGCGGCCGGGTTGCGGTTCGAGCCGTACCGGCACGCCCGCGCCTGGTCGCCGGTCACGCGTACCAACAGCCCGCAGTGGGCCGTGAAATATCTGAGACTGTTCACCGAGACGGCCGTGGGCGTGGATGTGGCCGAGTCCCTGCGCCGCGAGCCCGCCGACATCGCGGTGGTCGACTGCATGCTGCTGGCGGGCATCAAGGCCGCTCAAGATCTCCCGGTCCAGCAGGTGACGCTCATGCACACCCTGCACCGCTACCTGCACGGTGCCTGGGCCCGGGGGCCGATCGGCATGGTCGCGCGGGCCAAAGGCATGCCGCCGGCACGGCTGTGGCGCGGCAGCGATCTGAGCCTGGTGGCCACTGCCCCGGACCTGGACGAGACCGCCGCCCTGCCCGAGAACGTGCGGGTCACCGGCCCGGTGTGGCCCGTCGGTGCGCCCACCCCGACGCCGTACGCGCAACGGCAGCCCCGGATCCTGATCAGCCTCAGCTCGATCTACTACGTGGGCCAGGCCGCGGTGTTGCAGTCGATAATGGAGGCGGTCGCCGACCTGCCCGTGCAGGCGGTGCTGACCGTCGGTCACGGCGTCGCGGCCGACGCGATCCGGCCACCGGCCAACGTCGAGGTGCACCAGTTCCTGCCGCACGCACAGATCATGCCGACCGTGAGTCTGGTGGTGGGGCACGCCGGTCACAGCACCACCGTTCAGGCGCTGGCGCACGACCTGCCGATGGTCCTCATCCCCATGACCGCGCTGGGTGACCAGCCCGCGGTGGCCAGCGCCGTCGCCCGTCAGGGCGCCGCCACCGTGCTGCGCAAGTCCGCCTCGGCCAGCGACATCCGAGCCGCGATCGAACACATGCTCGGCGACGGTCCGCACCGCGATGCCGCCGCCCGACTCGGCAGACAGATCCGCTCGGCCGACGGCGCGACCGTCGCCGCCGACCTGATCGAGAAGATGACCGTCGCTACCCGCCCGCGGTCATGACGACGGGAACGGTCACGACGTTGATCCGGGAGCCGTCCCGGGCCGACACCTCGTACACCTCGATGGTGCCCGGTCCGGCGCGGTCCAGCCGGTAGCCGACCCGCACCCGGTAGTCGCCTCGACAGCCGGAGCCACACCGGGCGACGGTGAACGCGGTGCCGACCTCCCGACCGGCGGCGTCCAGGACCCGGACGCTCACCGTCGCCTCGAAGACGTCGGCGGTCCCGGTCACCGTCACCGGGCTGGTGACCCGGTCACCGATCGCCGGGGCGGTCACCACGATCGGCGGCAGCAGGTCGGCGTAGTCGTCGCGCCCGGACGGCGCGGTGTCGTTCGCGGAGAAGGCCACCCGGCGCACGGTGGGGAACTGGGTCAGTGTCCAGACCACCTGGGCCCGGCGGAGTCGGGCGTTCGCCGCGCCGCCGCCGTCGAAGCCGGCGGGCGGGGCGAGCGTGGCCACCCCGCCGGCGATGCGGCTGACCTGTGCGCCGGGCGGGACCAGGGTGGTCATGCCGGTGGCCGTCTCGGCGACGGACGGGCCGGCGGCCAGTTCGGTGAGCGCCAGCCGGGAGGTGGCCAGGGTGGCGGGCAGCGTACGCCGGGCCGGCACGAGCCGACCGCCTCGGGCGAACCAGAGCTGCAGGGTGATCGTCCCGTCCCGGCTCGGCTCCTCGGCGCTGCTCGGGTCGGTCGTGGCGGCGGACGCCGACGGGGTGGCCGGGGGGACGGTGGCGGGGGTGCCGGGTCCCGTGCCCGGCGGGGTGGCGCCGGCGGACCGGGAAGCCCCGGCCGGGGCCGGGCCGAGGGTGCCGGTGCGGGCCGGCGCGCAGCCGGTGGTGAGCAGGAGCAGCGCCGTGAGTGGCGCGATCAGGCGTCGCATCCGACACCTCCGTCGTCGTCGGGCAGTTCGAGGCGGAGCCGGGTGCCCCGGCCGACCTCACTGCTCACGTCCAGCTGCCCGCCGAGCAGCCGGGTGTTCTCCAGCGCGATGGCCAGGCCGAGGCCGCTGCCGGGGCCGGCGCGGGACGGGTCGACCTTGTAGAAGCGGTCGAACAGGTGCGGCAGGTGCTCGGCGGGGATGCCCGGCCCGTGGTCGACGACCTCGACGAGGATCGAGCCGCCCGTGTGCCGCACCTCGGCCCGGATGTCGCCACCGCCGTGCTCGACCGCGTTGGACACCAGGTTGGCCAGCACCCGTTCCAGGCGGCGCGGGTCGGTGCCGGTCGCCGGTGCCTCCCCGACCACGGTCACCCGGTCGGCCCAACCGCGCGCGTCGACGATCCCCCGCAGCAGCGCGACGACGTCCACCGGCCGGATCGACACGGCCTCCCGACCGGCGTCCAGGCGGGAGATCTCCATCAGCTCCTCGACGAGCCGGCGCAGCCGGACCACGTCGGTGACGAGGAGCTCGGCGGCCCGGCGGGCGTCGGCGGGGAGCGCGTTCAGCTGGTCGGCGAGCAGCGACGCCGCCGCCACCAGGGCGGTGACCGGCGTACGCAGTTCGTGCGCCACGTCGGCGGTGAACCGCCGCTCCCGGGCCTGGGCCCGGGACAGCGCCTCGATCTTCGTCTCCAGCGCCTCGGCCATCTCATTGAACGACGCGGCCCACACACTGAACTCGTCCCGGCCGCGTACCGGCAGCCGGGTGTCCAGCAGCCCCTCGGCGACGGCCCGGGCCGCCCGGCTGGCCCGACCCACGGGTTCCAGGGTCCGCCGGGCGAGGGTGTTGCCCACCCCGGCGGCGAGCAGCACCACTACGGCCCAGCCCACGGCCAGGGCAGTGCGGAGCTGACTCAGGCCGTCGACGAGATCGTCCTCCACGGTCACCACGTACAGCTCGGCGGTGGAGCCGGGGATCCGCCCGCCGACCACCAGCAGGTGCGGCCGGGCGCCGTCGGGGGAGCGCTGGAAGCCGAGCTGCCCGGCGGCGACCGCGTCCCGCAGGGCCGGGCCGGGCGTGGGCGCGTACCGGGGGTTCGACGCCTGGGCGCCGCCGGCGACCAGCAGCACGTGCCGTCCGTTCTGCTCGAAGCTGGCCAGCAGGTCGGCCCGGCGGGCGTCGGTCAGCGGCAGGAACTGCGCGGCGAGCACGAGCTGGTAGCGGGCGTCGGCCGCCGCGCGTTGCAGCGAGCCGTCGAATCGGGCCTGCCGCAGCATCAGGTACGACCCACCGGCGAGCGCGCCGGCGGAGACCCCGGCGACGAGTACGAACGCGATGACGAGCCGGCGCCGCAGGCGCCCGGGCGCGACCGTGCCCGCGACCATCGCACCTCACCCCGTCGACAGCTTGTAGCCCGCGCCGCGGACCGTTCTGATCAGCGTCGGCGCGCCGGGATCGTCCTCCACCTTGGCGCGCAGCCGTTGCACGGCCACGTCGACCAGCCGGGAGTCACCGAGGTAGGTGTACCCCCAGACCCGGTCGAGCAGCAGTTCGCGGGTGAACACCTGCCCGGGTCGGCGGGCCAGCTCCAGCAGCAGCCGGAACTCGGTCGCGGTGAGGGTCAGCTCCCGGCCCGCCTTACGGACCACGAACCGTACCGGGTCGATGTCCAGCGGCCCGGCCGTCACGACGGTCTCGGTGACCGGGGCCACCGCACGGCGCAGCACCGCGCGGACCCGGGCGACCAGCTCCGGCAGGTCGAACGGTTTGCGCAGGTAGTCGTCGGCCCCGCACTCCAGCCCGACGACGACGTCGATGGTGTCGGTGCGGGCGGTGAGCATCAGGATCGGCACCTGGCTGGTCCGCCGGATCTCCCGGCAGACCTCGAACCCGTCGAGGCCGGGCAGCATCACGTCGAGCACGATCAGGTCGACCGGCCGGGCCCGCCACGCGGCGAGGGCCGCCGGGCCGTCCACGGCGGTGTCCACCCGGAACCCGGACCGCCGCAGACCGAGGGCGGTGACCTCCCTGATGGAGGCATCGTCCTCGACGACCAGCACACGGCCCTCCATGATGCCTTTACGGTAGCCCGGCGCGATGCCGCGGTCGCTGTCGTAACGGTCGGTGATGGGGGACCGGTCAGCCCCCATCACCGCCGAACGGGTCACCGCTGCCACTGGTGGGCCACGTCGAGGACGATCCGGCTGTGCGTACCCGGGCCGCTGAGCACGAAGACCCGGAACGGCAGCTGGGCGCGGACGCCCACGGCGAAGGTGGTGTAGCCCTCGAAGCTGCCGCCGAAGACCACGTCCCGCAGCGTCCGGTAGCCCAGCGCGTTCGCGGCGTGCTCACCGGTGCGGTACGGCACGGTGGCGGCGTGGCCGGCGTCGTACGCGGGCGCCCGCAGCGACACCCGCAGCAGCGCGCCCCCGGCGGTGTACGGGGACAGCGCCAGCCCCTGCCCCTCGGTGTAGGTCTGCCCGTACGCGACGGACCAGCCGTTCGCCGGGCCGTTGAACTCGAAGACCACCCGGTCCCAGCAGTCGTGCCGCCCGGTGCGGACCTCGACCAGCGGGGCGGTGCTGAGCGAGCCGGCCGCCTTGGCCGTGCTGCCCCAGGTGATCCCGCAGTACGGCGCGGCTGCCGTGGCGCCCCCCGCGCCGGCGACCAGCCCGCCGAGCACGACGACCAACGCCACCAGTGCTCTCCTGAATCTCATCGCTGTCCTCCTGTCGATGCTCGGGGCGATCACCGGACCGTCTCCGGTGGTCCCGTGGCTCGACCGTCGACCCGCCGCGCCACAGTGGCTTCGCAGCCGGGTAACCGCCGGGTAACAGTGGTCTCCTCGCGGCGTCGCTCGGCATCTCCTCGCCGGCACTGGCGCAGAAATCGTGTGCCGCCGTCGCGGGGAAGGCCGGCATACTCGGCGCATGCCGTTTGAAGCCGGGCAGACCGCGATCGTCGTCGCGGTGCCGGAAGCCGAACCGGTGGTGGATCGATGGCGGCGGCGCTACGACCGGTCGGCCCCGCTGGGGGTGCCGGCGCACGTCACCCTTCTGTACCCGTTCCTGGAGCTCAGCCGGATCGACGGGTCGGTGGTGGAGCAGCTTCGCTCGCTGTTCGCTCGGCAGCCGGCGTTCAAGGTGACTTTTCCTCGCTGCGGCAGGTTTCCGGACGTCCTGTACCTGGATCCGGACCCAGCAGACACGTTCCGGAGTCTCACCGCCGGCATTGTGGAGCAGTGGCCGGAGGCTCCCCCGTACGGCGGCGTTCATGACCTGGTTGTTCCGCACCTGACCGTGGCCGAAGGCACCGATGAGACCACCTTCGCGCTGATTGAAGACGATGTCGCCGCCCGGTTGCCGGTGGAGGCGGCGGCTACGGAAGCCCGCCTTCTCGCCTTCGACGGCAGCCAGTGGGTGACTCGGGTCCGGTTCGCTCTTGCTCCCCGGTGAACGACAGCGAGGCCGGACCTCGGGGCGCGCAGGCGGCGGGTGACGGTCGGGCCGGACCAGCTCCGGCGAGGCGTTACTCGAGGGGCCGGGCCGGCCGAGGAGACGGGTCACGCAGAATGAGCGGATGTCCGCGCGTACCCCTTCGGTGTCCTGCGTCTTCGTCTGCCACGACGGTGCCGGCCGGCTGCTGCTGGCCCGGCGCGGCGCCGGCGCCCGCGACGAGCCCGGCACCTGGGACACCGGCGCCGGTGCGCTGGAGTTCGGCGAAACCTTCGAGGCGGCCGTCAGCCGCGAGGTCCGCGAGGAGTACGCGACGCCGCCGCTGGCGATCACCCTGCTCGGGGTCCGCAACGTGCTGCGCGACGAGCCGCCGTCGCACTGGGTGGCGGTGGTCTTCGCCGTCCTCGTCGACCCGGCCGCGGTCGCCATCGGCGAGCCGCACAAGTTCGACCGCCTCGGCTGGTACACCCGCGACGCGCTGCCCACGCCGCTGCACTCGCAGCTCGTGCCCACCCTGGCGATGCTGCCGGACCCGCTGACCTGACCGCGACGTCTAGGGTGGCCGCATGCCGGTCACCCGACGTCGACTCCTCCAGTCCCTCGGCATCGCCGCCGGCGTTGCCGGGCTCGGCGCGGGCGGTGTCGCCCTGGTCGACGCCGAGGTGCTGCCCGGCCGGTCGGTGCTGAACCACCGGCTGGGCCGCTGCGACGCCCGCCCGCCGGACGCGCCGCGCGCTCCCGCGCCGCCGCCGGTCACCGGCAGCTTCCACTCCGCGGCGCGCCGCCGGCAGGTCGGCTTCGCCATCTCCTACCCGCCCGGCCACGCCCCGGGCGCGCGGCTGCCCGTCTGCCTGGCCCTGCACGGGTACGCGGCGGACGCCGTCACCGCCGTCACCGCCGCCGGGTACCCGGAGTTCCTGGCCGGCGACGGCTCCAGGTCGCGGCGCGGCGTCAGACGCGCCGAGCTGGAGTCGTCGGACGGGCTGCCGCACGGCGTGGCCCCGTTCGCCCTCGCCGCCCCGGACGGCGGGAACGGCTACTGGCATCCGCACGCCGGCGACGACCCGCTCGGCATGCTCGTCGACGAGTTCCTGCCGCTGCTCGCCGACCGAGGACTACGGGCCGACCGGGTCGCGGTGGCCGGCTGGTCGATGGGCGGCTACGGCGCCCTGGTCGCCGCGCTGACCCACCCCGCCCGGTTCCGGGCCGTGGTCGCCAACTCGCCGGCGATCTTCCGCTCGTACGCCGACGCGAAGCGGGTCAACGCGGGAGCCTTCGACAGCCCGGAGGAGTGGGCCCGCCACGACGTCACCGCCCGGGCCCGGGAGTTCGCCGGCCTGCCGGTGCGGATCGCCATCGGCGCTGCCGACCCCTTCACCCGGGCGGTCCGCACCCTGCGCGACCGGCTGCCCGACCCGGACGTCGTGCAGATCAGCACCGGCTGCCACGACAACGACTTCTGGCGGTCGGTCGCGCCCGATCAGGTACGCGCGATCAGCGCGGCCCTGGCGGACTGACCCTGGCCCTCGGCCACGCCGCGGTGGGCGGAGGCGAGCTACGCTCGCTTCCGCGCCTGGCAGGGGACGCAGTGACGGGCCGACGGGAGGATCTCCAGCCGGGCGACCGGGATCTCGCCGCCACAGCTCTCGCAGCGGCCGTAGGTGCCCTCGGAAATGCGACGCAGCGCCCCCGCGGTGTCCGCGATGCCCTGGCGTGCGGTCTCCATGAGCGCCCGCAACGTGTCCGGGTCGTGGCCACCGTGGTCGGGCCGCCGGCTGTCCGCGGTGAGTTCGAGGAGCTGACCGGTGTGCGTCTGGTACTGCCGTTCGAGGATGTCGCGCAGCGCGTCGGTGCGGCTGTGCAGCGTGTCGGCCATGGCGCGGGTACCTTCCGTAAGCGCGCCGGTGCGGGACCGGTGCGGTGGCTGGGCTCGGCTCAGTTGTCGGCGGCCGGGTGGCGGGCCGCAGCCGCGGCGGCCAGGCTCGCACCGGTCAGCGCGGCGGTGCGGGGTCCCGAGGCGCGGTGCACCGGGATCCCGGTCGCGGCGGCGAGGCGATCCCTCAGGTCGGGTCGGGTGGCGCCGTTCCCGACCAGGACCATCCCTCGGGCCAGGGCGGTGGCGGCCGCCGGCACCGCGCCGGGTCCCTGGGTCAGCTTCCGCACCAGGCGGGCGATCGTGTCGGCGAGCATCCCGACGGTGGCACCGTGGGCCAGGTCGTCGGTGCCGAGGTTCGCGCGCCGGCCGGCGATGACCTGGCTGTCCCGCAGGACAGCCACCTCGGTGAGCTGGGCGCCGACGTCGGTGACCAGCAGGGTGCCGGCGCCGGCTCCGGCGCCGATGGCGGCGGCCCGGACGGTGTCGATGAACAGCAGTCGCGTGGGCGCGAAGACGGCGTCGAGGACTCGTCGGGTGGTGTCCTGGTCGGTGTCCGTCGCCAGCAACGGACGGCACACGATGACCAGCGGCCGGGCCGGCACCTTGACATGGTGCTGTCGCAGCAGCTGACCCAATGCGGTCGCACAGCCGGGGCCGTCGATGATCCGGCCCCGCCGCAGCAGCGGATGCCGCCGCGCCGACCGGTCCGTCGCCAGGGTGCTGAGCGGCTCGTGGCTGCCCAGCCGGATCCGCAGCTGCCCACTTCCGAGGTCCACGGCGATCGGGCTGGGCCGGGTGGCGGGCGCTCCGCCGGTGCTGGCGCGCGCGGCGACGGTGCCGGCGGTTTCCGGTGGGCGACCGGTGGGGACCTGGGCGACGGGCATGCCGACCTCTTCTTCCACGGTGGATATGACGATGCCGCCGCCCCGGCTCGGGGTGGCGTGGGAACTGGCGGTAGCGGGGTGGCCTGACGGGCCGCGGTCAGCCGGCCGCGGTCAGCGGCTGAGCTTGCCGCAGCACTCCGATCGGCGTCGGCCGGCGGGACGGTGGCCGAAGCGCCCGCCGGCGGCGCCAGGTCATCGCGGTGGCATCGCGGCTGCCGACCGGGAGGCCGCGGCGAGCGGCTGGCACCGGTGGCAGAGCCACCTCGCTGGTCGTCATCACCCACCTCCTCGCCGGTCAGGAACCTGTCGGACCTCCAGCGTCGGTCCGAAGCGACGGACCGACATGGCCTGTGGCCGGCCAACTTCCGGCGGCTTCGTTGCCGGCCACCGGCGACTTGTCGCGCTCGGGTGGCGCACGTCCGGGCCGGCCGCGCAGTCGGTGACGGCGAGGGGCGCGGGGCGCCGGCCGTACAGCTATGGTGGGCCGCATGTCACGCCCCCGGCACCGATCCGACGTCGCCTCGCGCAGAGCGCTGGCGATGCTCGTCGTGGTCGCCGTGCTCACCGCGGGCCGGCACGCCTGCCGCCCGCTGGGGCCGTGCATGGTGGTCAGGCTGGCGAGGGCCATCCCGGGATGCGTTCCGGCCTGGTCGGCCGACCGGGCGCCGCCGGGCGGTCCGGTCGTCGCCTGAGGCGCCGGCCGAACGTCTTCACCACCCCGGTCCCGCGTCGCGCCCCCGAGCCGCTGGCCGGGGTTGCGGCCCGTGGCCCCCTCACCAGCCTTTCCAGTACGGAGCACGAAATGAGAATCGAACACACGCCGCTGCCGGGCATCGGGGTGCGGCGCACCTTCACGACCGCGCAGGGCCACCGGGTCGGCGTGGTGGAGTACCGCGGGGTGGACCGCCGGGACGTCATCTACGAAGACCCGGACGATCCGGACAAGACCTGCGGCCTCCGCCTCACCCGGTCCGAGGCGGCCGCGCTGGCCGGCCTGTTGGGCCTGATCGACGTGGTCCCCGTCGACCGATACTGACGCTCAGGCCGCCCCGCTACGACGTGGGACCGGGCAGCGGCTGGCGCGGCCAGTCCAACGCTCTCGCGCCGTACACGGCGGCCTGCAGGGTGAACCGGTCGCGCGGGTCGTTCGGGTCGTAGCCGCTGAGCGCCCTGATCCGGTCGAGCCGGTAGGTGACCGTGCGGACGGACACGTGCAACCGGCGGGCGGCCTCGGTGGCGACACCGCCGACGGCGAAGTACGCGTCGAGGGTGTCCAGCAACGGCTGGGCACCACCGCGGCTGTGGCGCAGCGGGCTGAGCGCCGCCTGGACGAGATCGACGATGGCCGGTTGGTCCCGCAGCAGGACGCGGTAGACGAGCAGGTCACGGGCGTCGATGACGGACGTGTCCGCGTTCAGGCGCTGCGCCGTCATCAGCGCCTCACGGGCCTCCTCGTAGGAGCGGGCGATGCCGTACAGGCCGGGGTGCGGGCGGCCGACCGCCACCTGCCACGGGCCGCCCCGCGGCAGGCGGTCGAGTTCGGAGTGCATCAGCCGCCCGAGTTCGTTGACCGACTCTCGCCCGGGCACAGCCCGGTCGGGCGCCACCGCGTCGGCGGGGGCGATCACCACGAGCAGCCCTTCCTTCGTGGCCACCAGCACGTCGCGGTCACCGAGGCGGTCGAAGATGACGCCTTCCAGGGCGCTGATCGCGGCGTCGGTGTCCGGAAGGCGCCGGCGTGGTGCGGCCAGCGCGACCTGATGCACGCGGGCCAGGTCCAGGCCGAACGGCTCGGCGCGCTCCACCAGGCCACCCAGGTCGGAGTCGCCGCGCAGCAGGTCGTCGACGAGTTCCCGGCGCAGCGTCTCCTCGCGCCGGACCAGCTCCCGGCGGGCCACGGCGTAGCCGTCGGCGAGGGTGGCCACCGCGCTGTCGACGACGTGCAGCACGGCCTCGGCCGCCGCGCGGACCACCTCGCTGTCGGTGGAGCTCGTCAACTGCGGCATCTGCTGCCACAGTCGCCGTGCCGCCGACAGGTACAGCCGGACCGCCCGGCCCGCCGACACGCCCTGCTCGGCGGCGCGCCGTCCCAGCACGCCCACGGCGTCGAGCTCGCCGCGGCGGGGCCGGCGCCCGGTCACCGCCGCCTCGGCGAGCAGCCACAGGTAGTCGCCGAGCAGGTCCACGGGGACCCCACCCGCGTCGGCGCTGGCGGCCCGGGCGATCGCCGCCAGGCACGCGTCCCGCGCCGGCCCGCCCGTGGGACCACGGCCGGAGCGCGCACCACCGGTCATCCGTCGGCTCCTTTGGAACATGGCCGGCGCTCACTGCCGATCCGGTCCCGGTCAGCCTATCGAGGCGGGCCCGGGCGGCGGTGCGACGCGAGCGGCGTCCGCGCGAAGGGCGGCCCGCCACCGGCGGCCCGCCTCGCTACCGATCGCGGCCCGGTGCCCCGGCCGGTCCGCGTGGTAGCGGACGACGTCGTTCAGGAACCACGGGTGGACCGGACCGAAGGGAAACTGGTCGAGCCGCCACCGCAGCCCGCGTCGCCGGAGCAGCTCCGGGCGGGCGTAGGCGAGCCGCAGCAGGGTGTCGCCCGGCTGCGGCCGGGGTGGGCGGCCCGGTGCCAGGGCCGCCCAGGGCACGACCACCGACCGGGTCACGGTCCACCAGGACAGGCCGTCAGGGTCAGTCGTACCCGTCAGGACCTACCCGTGATCCGGCCAGTGCGGGTCGTCCCAACGCGCGGGGCCGGTAAGTTCCAACAGCCGGACCCGGTGCAGCAGCTTCTCCGGGGCGCCGTGGGATCGCAGCCGCGCCGGCGCGTGACCGATCAGCCATCGAACCAGCTCGGCACACATCAGTTCGTCGTCATCCACGGTCTCCCATGTGCTCCACGGCAGCGAGTCCCGCAACAGGTCGTACTCCCACTCCGCGACGGCGTCGGTCAGCCGCCGGTCAGGCACCGGACCCGTCAGTTCCGCCCAGACGTCGAGCCAGCGGCCGAGCCTGCCGGACGCCTCCGCGAGCATTGGCAGCACCACGTGAGCCGGCACGACGGCATCCGGATCGGTCAGGGTGACGACCCACCACGCGTCCAGGAACTCCTGCACGGCCGCGGCCTGGTTGGCCGGCCACCGCTGCCAGCGGCCCCGGGCGAAGGCGCGTCCGGCACGGTCCATGCCGGCCAGTTCCTCGGCCAGACCGCTGACCAGGGCGGTGCCGAACTGGGGGAGGATCCGCCGCAGCACCGATGCGTGATCAGCCCAGTCGGGTGCCTGCCAGGTGCGGCGCAACAGGTCGGGATCCAGGTCCCCGCCGGGAGTCTTGAGCTGGGCCAGTTCCGCTGCGCTGCCCCAGTGGCACTCGCAGTTGTCCTCGTCCTGGGCGGCGGTCATGCCGTGAAACGTCGTGGCCAGGCCGTCGAGCGCGGCGTCCAGGCGGGACCGGGCAGGTTGGGGATCAGTCATGGGCGTACGCCCTCCGGGACTCCGGCGGCTCGCGGCAGCCGAAGATCGTCACCCTACTCGACCGCGGGAACCCTGGTCACCGCGGCACAGTGGATCGAGCCGCAGGTCCGCCAGCTCACGCCCATCAGCCTCACCACCGTCAGTTGGTGAAAATCATTCGGCCCGACTGATCCGGGTGCCACTTCTCGAGTAGCTGCCGGCTTGGGCAGTGGTGCGCGGCGGGGCAAGTATGTCGGTATACACACGAATTTAGCTGTTTTAAGGCTAACGTGGCGCCTGTCGGACTGAAGAAGGGGCCACAGTGACCAGCAAAGACATGTCCACGGCGGCAGACATGCGAAGGACAGCCTGATGCGCCGGTCTTCGGCGCTGCGCGCCACCGCCGTCCTGACAGTGGTCCTGGCGGTGCTGCTCAGCGGCGCCTACCTGATCGGCCGGCCCCTGCTGCGGCACGCGTCACCCGCCCATCCGCCGTCCGCGTCCGCATCCCCCGTGCCCAACGGTGTCCAGATGACCACCGGCTCGGCGCAGGTGGCGCTGACCTTCAACGACGGACCCGACCCGACGTGGACTCCGCTCGTCCTCAAGGCGCTGCGCCAGTACCACGTCAAGGCGACGTTCTGCCTCACGGGCAAGCACGCCGAGGCGTATCCGGAACTCGTGCGGGCCATCGTGGCCGACGGTCACACCTTGTGCAACCACACCTGGAACGAGGATCTCGGCCTCGGCAGCCAGTCACGTCAGGACATTGAGGGCAACCTGCTCCGTACCAGCCAGGCCATCCACGCCGCCGCACCGCGGGCCCCGATCAAGTACTTCCGGCAGCCGGGCGGGAACTGGACCCCACAACTTGTCGACGTCGCCGAGGACCTGGGGATGACCGGCCTGCACTGGGCGGTGGATCCCCGGGACTGGGAGGAACCGGCAGCGGACACCATCATCGCCATCGTCTCAAGGGACACCAGCGCTGGCTCCATCGTGCTTCTGCACGACGGCGGCGGCGACCGGCAGAACACCGTCACCGCCCTCGTGGCCCTCCTGCCCGACCTGCGCAGCCGCTTCCAGCTCGGGGCGTTGTCCGTCGACGCGCCTGGGACCGGCCAGACCAGGGCGCCATCACCGGTTCTGCAACAGGGCGGGCAACCGCAGGGTGCACCCCGCTGATGTACGACCCCCGGGGCGCGACGACGCTCAGGGCGCGGGGCGGGGCGGACGGGTCAGGATCGCCGAGGTGACCGGATCGGTGGTGGCCAGGTCGGGCCGCCGCACGCGGGGCAGTGGCACCTCGCCGTCCGCCGGCAGGGTGGCGTTGAGCATCACCGTTCTGGCCTGCTGGCCCGGCGACCGGAGCCGATCGAGCAGCAGCTTGCCAGCCGTCTGACCCAGCTCGTACGCGGGCTGGTGAATGACGGTGATCGCCGGAGTGAGCAGGCCGGTCCACGGCGCGTCGTCGAAGACCACCACCTCGACGTCCAGGCCGGGGGTGAGATGTCGATCGCGGAGCACGCGGAGCACGCCGACCGCCATCATGCTGTTGGCCACCAGGATGGCGTCGACCTCCGCCTTGACCAGCAGGGCGTCGGCGGCGAGGTGGCCGCCCTGCTCGTTGAAGTCGGCGTAGCGGATCAGGCTTTCGTCGATCGGCAGGCCGGCGTCCTGCAGCGCCTCCCGGTATCCGAGCACCCGTTCACTGGCGGTGAAGACGCGCTGCGGCCCGGTGATGCAGGCGATCCGGCGATGGCCGTGCGCGATCATGCGGTCGACCGCCGTCCGGGCCGCCCGACGTGAGTCGATCAGGACCGTGTCCACTGCCAGGTCCTGCCGCAACGGCCGGTCCATGGTGATCACCGGCAGGCCGCGGGACAGCAGCCGGTCGATCCGACTGGTCGGCGACGTCGGCGTGATCAGCACACCCGAGACGCGGTACTGCGCGGCGATGCTGAGATAGCCCTCCTCCTTCTCCGGATTCTCGTCGGTGTTGCACAGCAACAGCGAGTATCCCGCCGACTGCGCCACGTCCTCCACGCCGCGGGTGACCTGCGTGAGGAACGGGTTCTCGATGTCCGCGATGATCAGCGCCCAGGTGGCCGAGGTCTGCTGGCGCAACGACCGGGCCAGGGAATTCGGCACGTAGCCGAGTTCCTGGGCGGCGCGGCGGACGCGGTCGGCGGTGTCCGGTCGCACGGCGGTGTCGGAGGCGAAGACGCGCGACACCGTCGCGGTGGACACTTCGGCGAGCCGGGCCACGTCACGAATGGTGGTCAAGGTAAGCCCTTCGCGGTGGCGTTCCGGGGGTGGGGTGGACACAGGCTACCCGTAGGGCGGGCGGCGGTCGATGAGCCACGGCGGGAATGTAATCGATTACAGATGAAGCAGGCAAGAGGTCCGCGAATCGGGCGTCGAAGATTGCCGGGCTGTGAAGCTGGTGTTGCGGCTGGCCGCAAAACACGAGCACAAGAGGGGGTTGTGCCTGTGGCATGGCTCATGTAATCGTCTACATCCACGGGCCGCCCCCGGCCCCGTCCCGTGGAAGGACCTGACAGTGAAGCGGCAAAGGAAACTTGGCGCCGTTGCTGCGGCGACAGCACTCACCCTCGGGCTCGCCGCATGCGCCGGCGGTGCGAGTGACAACGCGTCCACCAGCGGCGGGTCGAAATCCCTGACCTTCCGGTCGTGGAGCCCCATCGACCAGACCACCCAGCAGATGATCGCGGCGTTCAAGCAGGCGAATCCGGGCGCGCAGATCGACGCGACCATCTTCAACTACCCCGAGTACCTGGTCGACCTGCAGACCCGGGCCGCGTCCAACACGATGCCCGACATCGTCGGGCTCCAGCCCGGCGCACTCACCCAGCAGTACCGGGCCAACCTCATGCCGTTGCAGGACTGCGCCGAGAAGACGTGGGGCGCCGACTGGCAGAAGAAGTTCTATCCGATCGGCATCGACCAGGCCCGGATGGGCAACCCGGCGGGCGACGAGAACTTCTACACGCTGCCGCTGCTCGTGCAGACCGTGAACCTCTGGGCCAACACCAAGATCTTCGACGAGAAGCACGCCCAGATCCCGCAGACGTGGGACCAGCTCAAGGCGACGGTCGGCCAGCTCAAGGGCGGGGACTACGCACCGTTCATGCTGCCTGCCAAGGACAGTTGGCTGCGCAACGTCGTCTTCCTGCAGATCGCCAACAACATCGAGCCGGGCCTGGTCTACAAGGCGGAGGACGGCTCCGACTCGTGGACCAACCCCAAGATCGTCGAGGCGTTCGACTACTGGGGCAAGCTCTTCACCGAGGGCATCGCCCAGAAGGGCGCGATCGGCCTGGACGCCTACCCGACCGGGGCGAACCAGTTCGAGGCGGGCAACGCGGCGATGATCCCGCTCGGCGCGTGGTGGATCCAGCAGTCCGACCCGACCAAGACCGGGCTGCCGCCGCTGTCCGAGGGCATGTCCGGCTACCAGCCGTTCCTGTTCCCGACCATCCCGGGCGGCGCCGCCCAGTCGCAGCTCGTCGGTGGCATCGACGTGTCGCTCGGCATCTCCAAGAACACCAAGAACCCCGACCTGGCGTGCAAGGTGCTCACCGACTGGATCGCTGGCGCGGGCGCCCAGAAATTGATCAACACGTTCAACGACCTGCCTGCGGTGACCGGTGTGAACCCGGAGAAGTTCACCAGCGACAAGCAGAAGCAGATCTGGACGACCCTGACCTCGGACTGGATGCCGCAGGTGAAGTACTCCCGCTACCTGAAGACCCCGCAGATGGACACCGCGCTCGGGGACGCGCTGTCCGGCATCGCCACCGGCGAGCTGACGCCCCAGGCGGCCGCCGCGAAGGTGCAGGCGGAACAGCAGAAGGTCAACGGCTGAGCGGCCCACGCCGCCCGAACCCGGCGGATGAGGGTGTGCGGCCCACACCCTCATCCGGCCACGGAGCTGACCAATGAGTGACCACACCGTTCACAAGCGCACCGCTCCGCGGGAGTGGCTTACCGGAAGCCTCTTCCTGCTGCCGGCCATCGTGTTGTTCGGGATCTTCGTCGTCTACCCGATCGTCTACAACTTCCAGGCCAGCACCCTCGACTGGGACGGGGTGAACCCGGGGAGTTTCGTCGGCCTCGGCAACTACACCCGGCTCTTCGAGGACCCGATCTTCCTGACCACGCTGAAGAACTCCGGCTGGTGGATCCTGCTCACGATCATCCCGCAGGCCCTCATCGGATTCTTCCTGGCCATGCTGCTCAACGAGAAGCTGCGCGGCCGGGCGATCTACCGGGCGATCTTCTTCATCCCCGCCGTGCTCTCGCCGGTCGTGGTGGGCATCGTCTGGCAGCGCATCTTCGACCCGTTCAACGGCGTCGTCGCGAAGCTGGGCCGGGCCACCGGGCTCGACTTCCTGGCGCACGGCTACCTGGCCGACCCGAAAACCGCCATCTTCGCGTCGATCATCGTCAACGTGTGGATGTGGACCGGCTTCTCGATGCTGTTCTACCTGGCCGGTCTGCAACTCATCGACAGCAGCGTGCTGGCCGCCGCCAAGATCGACGGTGCCGGCACCTGGCGCACGATCCGCAGCATCATCTGGCCGCTGCTACGACAGACCCACCTGTCCCTGCTGCTGCTCGGCATCATCGGCTCGTTGAAGACCTTCGAACTCGTCTACGTCCTCACCGAGGGCGGACCCAACCACGCCTCCGAGATGCTCCCCACCTACACCTTCAAGCAGGCGTTCCAGCTGCAGAGCGTCGGATACGCCTCGACGATCAGCGCGGTACTGCTGCTGATCGCGGTGATCAGCTCGCTGTCGATGGTGCGGGCGTTCGGATCGGGCTTCCTCACCGGAGACGAGAAATGACCGCTGACCCGCGTATCAAGGCCAACTCCGCGACTCCCGTCGACAAGGCGAGGCCCGACTCCGCACCGGTGCGTCCGCACCGCCGTCGCCGTCCGCACTGGGCGCACGTGGTCCTCGCCCCGCTGGCGGTGCTCTGGCTGATCCCGATCGTCATGGTGGTCGGCCTGTCGCTGCTGCCCACATCGAACCCGGGCACCACCGCCCTCGGGCTGTTCCCGCAGGAGCCGTCGCTGGGCAACTACGTGGAGATCTGGACGAACAATCCGATCCTGCGGAACGTGGTGAACAGCCTGCTGATCACCGTCCCGTCGGTGCTGCTGGTCATCCTGTTCGGCTCGATGACCGCGTTCGCCCTGGCCCGGCTGCGCGTACCGCTCAAGGCCGTGATCTTCGGGGCGCTCACCCTGGCGCTGATCCTGCCGATGTCCAGCATCGTGGTGGCCACCTTCAAGATCCTCCAGGCCATGGGCCTGTACAACAACCTGGCCGGCCTCGTGCTCGTCTACACCGCGCTGGGCCTGCCGTTCGCGGTCATCATCATCCGCACGTCGTTCCTCGCGGTGCCCTATGAGCTGTACGAGGCAGCCCTGCTGGACGGGGCCAGCAAGTTCTCCGTCTACTGGAAGATCTACCTGCCGCTGAGCCGGCCCGCCCTGGCCGTCGTGGCGATCTGGCAGTCCATGTCGTCCTGGAACGACTTTCTACTGCCGCTGGTCACCCTCGAGGACAACAAGCTCAAGCCACTGACCCTGATCCCGCTGGCCTACCGTGGCACCTTCCTCAGCCAGCCGGGCGCGCTGTTCGCGATCCTGGTGCTCATCTCGATCCCGATCGTGGTGGTCTTCCTGCTGGTACAGCGCCACCTGGTCAACGGCCTGTCCGGGGCGATCAAATGAGCCTCCTCGGTGTCGACCTGGGCACCAGCGGCGTACGGGTGGTGGCGGTCTCGGCGGCCGGCGTCGAGATCGCCGGGGCGGCCCGCACGACCACCCTGCACCGGCCGGCGCCCGGCATCGTGGAGACCGACGCCGACGAGGTGCTGGCCGCAGCCATCGCGCTGCTCGCCGAGGTCGCCGCCCACGACGCGGTGGCTGCCGACCCGCCGGAGGCCATCTCGTTCAGCGTGCAGGGCGAGGCGGTCCTGCCCGTCGACGCCGAGGGCAACGCTCTCGCCCCGGCCCCGGTGAGCATGGATCGGCGGGGTGCGGATCTGGCCGACCGGGTGGCCGCGGAGCTGGGCGCCGGCGAGGTGCAGCGGATCACCGGACAGCCGCCGCACCCGATGTTCTCCGTCTACAAGATTCCCGGCTGGACCGGTCCGGACGTGCGCGGCTATCGCTGCCTGGGCGACTACGTCGCCGCCCGGCTCGGCGCGCGGCCGGCCCTGGACACCAGCATGGCGGCCCGTACCGGCGGCTTCGACGTCGACCGAGGCGTCTGGTCGGCCGAGCTGCTCGCCGCCACGGGCGTCCCGGCCGCCCTGCTGCCCGAGGTGGTCCCACCGGGCACCACGGTCGGCAAGCTCAGCGCCGAGGCGGCCCGCGCCACGGGGCTGCCGGCCGGGTTGCCGCTCGTGGTCGGATCGCACGACCAGGCGTCGTCGTTCCTCGGCGGCGGTGGCCGGTTCGGCTCGGCGGCCGTCTTCTCCTTCGGCTCCAGCGACTGCCTGACCGTGGGATCGCCCGCACGTCCCACCGGGCTCGTCGGCACCGGCCTGGCCTCGTACCCGATGGGCGAGGGCCGCTGGCTCACCCTGGCGGGCACCGCCGCGGGCGGTTGGGCGCTGGACTGGTTCGCCACGCTGGCCGGCGTCGCCGGGCCGGCCGAGCGCGACGCCCTCTTCGAGTCGGCGTCGTCCGAGCCGCCGCAGGTGCTGGTGCTGCCGTACTTCGCCGGATCCGGGACGCTCGACAACGACCCGCGGGCCCGTGGCGCGGTCGTCGGGCTCACCCTCGAGACCACCCGGGAGCAGCTGGCCCGCGCCTTCCTCGAGTCGTCCGCGTTCGAGTTGCGCAAGATCGTCGACGCGCTCACGGAGCGGGGCGTCACGATCGAGGCCGTGCATGCCGTCGGCGGCGGCGCCCGCAGCGCCCGGGCGCTGGCCATCCGCGCATCCGCCGCCGGCCGGGCGCTGACCCCGGTGCCCGGGCACGCGGCCGCCCGCGGTGCGGCCCTGCAGGCCGGCGCCGGCATCGGACGCTATCCGTCGCTCGCTGAGCTGCCCGCACCGGCCTGCCTGCCGGTGGCACACGCCGACCCCGACACGGCGCAGTGGTACGCCACGCAGTCGCGCCGGTTCCGTGACCTCTATCCGACCCTCATTCCGCACGACCGTAGTTTTTCCGATCCGAAGGAGACCCGGTGACCGAGTTCGACCTGCAGCAGACCAAGCAGGACGTGCTGGACTACTGCCTGCTGTCCATGCGCTACGGCCTCAACTTCAACACCCAGGGAAACATCAGTGTCCGGCTGCCCGGCACGGACCGCTTCCTGATCACTCCGACCGACCTTGAGTACGACCGGATGACGGCCGACGACATGGTGGTGGTGGACGCCGACGCCAACGTCGTCGAGGGGCCGCACCAGCCGTCCTCCGAGGTGACCGTGCACCTGGCGGTCTACCGCCGGCGGCCGGACGTGAACGCGATCGTGCACACCGAGCCGATCTTCGCCAACGTCTTCGGGGTGGCCGGCCAGCCGATCACGGGCGCCCTGGTCAACATGGTCATCTACACCAAGGGCGATGTCCCGATCATGCCGTTCGCCCTCAGCAACCGCACCGAGTTCGGCGACGCGATGTGTGACGTGATGGGGGACCTGAACGCCGTGGTCTGGGCCAACCACGGGCTGCTCACCGTGGGCGAGAACCTGCGGGACGCGTTCAAGACCACCGTCGCGGTGGAGAGCGCCGCCAAGGTGCTGGTGCACGCCCGGGCGTTGACCGACAAGCCGATCGTCCTGGACTACAACTCGCTCGGCATCACCACGTCGCTCTGAGGAAGGGCACTCCCATGCCACTGGTCACTCTCCGGCAGGCGCTGGACGAGGCGCGGCGCGGCGGGTACGCCCTCGGCGCGTTCAACGTCAGCGACGTGCTGCAGGCCGAGGCGGTCCTCGACGCCGCCGCCGAGACCTCGTCCCCGGTCATCCTCGCCTCGCTGGCCGGCGTCACGGCCCACGGCAGCGACGAGCGGTTCTGGTCGGCGCTGCATCACCTGATCGACGGCTACCCGCGGCTGCCCGTGGTGCTGCACCTGGACCACGGCCCCGACCCGGCCACCTGCCGGCGAGCGATGGACAACGGCTTCACCAGCGTCATGATCGACGGCAGCCTCCGCGCCGACGGCACTCCGTCCTCCTTCACGGAGAACCTCGCGGTGACCACCGAGGTGGTGGCGGAGGCCCACCGTCGCGGGGTCTCGGTCGAGGGCGAGTTGGGCACGATCGGCGGCTCCAAGACCGACGGAACCCGCGCGCCGATCGTGCTCGCCGACCCCGACCAGGCCAGGGAATTCGTCGCGGCCACCGGCGTGGACGCCCTCGCCGTGGCGATCGGCACCTCGCACGGCGCCTACAAGTTCGACGCACCCCCGGACGGCTCCGTGCTGCAGATGACGCTGATCGAGAAGATCAGCGGCCTGGTGCCACGGACCCACCTGGTCATGCACGGCTCGTCGTCGCTGCCGGCTCAGTTGCGGGAGCAGAACAACCGGTACGGTGCCGGCCTGCCCGAGTCGTGGGGCGTGCCGGACACGGAGAAGGTCCGGTCCATCACCATGGGCGTTCGCAAGATCAACCAGGGCATGGACTCGCACCTGGCCTTCACCGGGGCGGTGCGGCAGGCGCTGGGCACCGACCGGCTGAACGTCGATCCGGCGTACTACCTGCGCTCCGGCCGCGAGGCGATGCAGCGGATGGTCGCCGAGCGCATGCGGATCTTCGGGCAGGCCGGTCATGCCGACGACTACCAGTCCGTACCCCTCGCCGAGATGGCCCGTCGCTACACCTTGGAGACATCATGATCGAGCACGCGTATCTCGTCGCCAACGGCGACCAGCGGCTGTCCGCGAACCAGCTGTGCTGGCCCGCCCAGCAGCGGTTCGAGGCCCTTGTCACGGAGGCGTTCCGGAGGCGGGGCGTCACCCTGGAGCGGGCCCACCCGGCGGACACGCCGGAGGGGCACGGCTTCATCTCCAGCCAGGCGCAGGGCCTCGCGGTGCTCGGCGCGTTGCCGCCCGATGCCCCGGTGGTCATGGCCGAAGGCGTGTGGATGTTCTCCCAGCAGGTCCTCGGTGGGCTGCTGCGGCACCGCGGCCCGATCCTCACCGTGGCCAACTGGGAAGGAGAGTGGCCCGGCCTCGTCGGCCTGCTCAACCTCAACGCCTCGCTGGCCAAGGCCGGGCGGCCGTTCGAGACCCTGTGGAGCCGCACCTTCACCGACGACTGGTTCAACGCGCGCCTCGACGAGTGGCTGGCCGACGGCAAGATCCAGCACGACCTCGGCCACGTCACGCGGTTCGACGCGTCCACCGTGGACGGGCGGGCCCGTCAGGTCGCCGACGACGTGATCGGCCGGCTGCGCCGGGAGGGCGCCATCCTCGGCGTCTTCGACGAGGGCTGCATGGGCATGTACAACGCGATCATTCCCGACGAACTGCTCTTCCCGCTCAACGTCTTCAAGGAGCGACTGTCCCAGTCGGCCCTGTACGCCGAGACCATGCGGGCGAGCGAGGACGAGGCAGTGGCCGCCCTGCGGTGGCTGACCGACCGGGGCATGACCTTCCACTTCGGCACCGACGAGGCCACCGAACTCACCCGCGAGCAGGTCCTGCTGCAGTTGCGGATGTACGCCGCCGCGGCCCGGATCGCGGACCGGTTCCGGTGCGACATCATCGGCATCCAGTACCAGCTCGGTCTCGCCGACGTACTGCCCGCTTCCGACCTGGCTGAGGGCCTGCTGAACAACGCCGACCGTCCGCCGGTCACCGACGACAGCGGTGCGGTCATCCGCGACGGCGCCCCGATCACCCACTTCAACGAGGTCGATGAGTGCGCCGGCCTGGACGCCCTGCTCACCACCCGGCTGGCCGGCGCGCTCGGGCAGCCGGTGGAGACCACCCTGCACGACGTGCGGTGGGGCGACCACGACGCAAGCGGCACGGTGGACGACTTCGTCTGGGTCTTCGAGATCTCCGGCGCGGTGCCGCCCGAGCACCACATCGGCGGGTATGCCGGCACGGACTCGATGCGCCAGCCACCGCTCTACTTCCGGCTCGGCGGCGGCACCGTGCGGGGCGTGGCCAAGCCCGGCGAGCTGGTCTGGTCGCGGATCTTCGTCGAGGGCGGCGAGCTGCACATGGACCTCGGCCGGGCCACCGTGGTGGAGCTGCCCGCGGCGGAGACCGAACGGCGATGGGCCGCGACCACCCGGGAGTGGCCGATCATGCACGCCGTGCTGCACGGCGTCACCCGGGACCAGTTCATGGCCCGGCACCGGTCGAACCACATCCAGGTCAGCTACGCCACGGACGCGGCCGGAGCCGACGAACTGCTCGCCGCGAAGGCGCTGACCGCGCACCAGCTGGGCATGCGGGTCAACCTCTGCGGCAGCCGATCCGACAACGCCCCGCTGCTCTGATGGACGTCTTCCTCGGCGTCGACGTCGGCACCGCGAGCACCAAGGGCGTCGCCGTCACCGCGGACGGCCGGGTCGTGGCCCGCGCGCAGGTCGCGCACGGCCTGAGCAGCCCTCGACCCGGCTGGTACGAGCATGATCCGGAGTCGGTCTGGTGGGACGACTTCCGGCGGGTGATCGCCGAGCTGACCGCCGATCCCGGTATCCGCCCGGCCGGTCTCGGCGTCAGCGGCATCGGGCCGTGCATGCTGCCCGCCGACGACGCCGGCAGGCCGCTGCGGCCCGCCGTCCTCTACGGCATCGACACCCGGGCCGAGGAGGAGATCGGCCTGCTCACCGACCGGTGGGGCGCGGCGGAGATCGTGCGGCGTGGGTCGATCCTCACCTCCCAGGCGATCGGGCCCAAGCTCTACTGGCTCGCCCGGCGCGAGCCGGACGTCTTCGCCCGGACCCGAATGATGTTCATGGCGAGCTCCTTCCTCGTGCACCGGCTCACCGGCGAATATCTGCTCGACCACCACTCGGCGAGCCAGGTGAGCCCGCTGTACGACCAGCGGGCCGGCGACTGGGACGCCGCCTGGTGGGACGAGATCGCTCCACACGTACGGCGTCCTCCGCTGCGCTGGGCGAACGAGGTGGCCGGCCGGGTCACCGCCGAGGCCGCCCGGCAGACCGGCCTGCCGGCCGGTCTGCCGGTGACCGCCGGCACGATCGACGCCTGGGCCGAGGCGGAGAGCGTCGCGGTCCGCGCGCCCGGCGATCTGATGCTGATGTACGGCAGCACCATGTTCCTGGTCGCGATGACCGACCGGCCGCTGACCAGCAGCCGGCTGTGGCCCACCGTCGGCCTGCGTCCGGGGGTGAACTGCCTGGCCGCCGGGATGGCCACTGCGGGATCGGTCACCGGCTGGCTGGCCGACCTGACCGGCGCGGACTACACCACCCTGACGAAGGAGGCGGCCGCGGTCGCGCCCGGCAGCGAGGGCCTCCTGATGCTGCCCTATCTGGCCGGGGAGCGTACGCCGATCTTCGACCCTCGGGCACGGGGCGTGGTGGCGGGACTGGCCCTCGGCCACGGCCGAGGCCACCTGTACCGGGCGGCCCTGGAGGGGGTCGCCTACGGTGTGCGGCACAACATCGCGGCGATGCGCGAGGCCGGGGCGGCGCCGGCGCGGGTCGTCCCGGTCGGCGGCGGGACCACGGGCGACCTGTGGACGCAGATCGTCAGCGACGTGACCGGCCTGGTGCAGGAGCTACCTCGGGAGACGACCGGGGCGGCGTACGGCGACGCGATGCTGGCCGCAGCCGCGACCGGGGCGGCATCAGACACCGCGGCATGGAACCCGCTGATGCGTTCGATCGAGCCGGACCCCCGGCACCGTGACCGGTACGACGCGCTCTTCGCCGACTACCTGGCGCTGTACGAGACCACCACCCCGATCGTGCATCGACTCGCCGGGCCGTGACACCTCGGCATCCGGTCAGGTGACCTGCTCGGCAGGGCACCGCCAGATGGCCTCCCACTGCGTCCACTGGCCGGTGCCGGGAGTGTCCCGCTCGGTGCGGTGCGGCTGGAGCGGACGTACCGGTTCCCATCCCTCGAAGAGCTGGCCCAGCTCGGACCGGCTGAAGAAGTGGATGTCCAGACCGCGCTTCGGTCCCGCCGTGTAACGCACGGTGAAGCCGCCGTCGGGTGCCTGCTCGACCACCTCGTGTGCCGGCCACACGTCCGTGCCGACCGCGTTGACCCGTACGCACATCAGCCCGCCCGGCGCGACCCGCCGCTGGGCCGCGTGGACCTGTCGGTGTGCCTGATCGCGGTTGCCGTGCTGGAAGACCTGGATGCCGATCACCAGCGGCCAGGTCGTCCCGGCCGGCAGCGAGTCCAGGCCGCCGTGGCGCAGCCGCCCGGCCCGGTCCGGTCGCCGGGCCGCGAGCTGGTGAACCGCCTCCGCCGAGATGTCCAGGCCGAGCAGGTCAAGCCCACCGTCCACCAGCGGCAGCAGGTTGCGCCCGTTGCCGCAGCCCACGTAGAGCCCGTTGTCCACCCGCTCCTGACGAGCTACGGCCAGGATGTCGGCGACGAACGCGACCGGGGGCTCGTCCAGGTACCGGCCGCGCCGGTACTCCTCGTCCCAGACCAGGGCGGCGGATCGTGGCGTACTCATCGGACAACCCTGCCACACCCTGGCGTGAGCGGCCGGCCGCGCCGCGTTGCGGGACGGGCCTCAAGGACCCATCGCCGCCCGAAACAGCCAGATGACGTCGCGGTGCATACGAACTTGATGACGCAGACGATTCACACCAACCGCCGGCCCGCGCGATGCCGCCCGCCCCGGCCTGAATCGTTCACGTCATCAAGTTCGTAGCGTGCGAAGGAGACATGGGCAGGAGTTGAGCGACGAACTGGAGGCGGTGCTCGGCACGTACGCCGACGCACTGCGGCGGGCCGGGACGCGGTTGCCGCACTCCCGGGACCCGCAGGCGGGCGCGCCTCCGGCTGACGGGCCGGCCTAGGTGCTGCGCCGTGGGAACGTGCGCCCGTAGCGGTGCCACCGCCGGTGGCTGCAGGCCGTCATCACCGCTGGTCGGATCGTGGCGCCGCCGCCGGACGGGCGCGCAGGTGGGCGCGTTCGCCCTGCCGGCCGAAGAGGCTGAGGAACTCGACCGGCTCGGCGTCGGCGGCGCCGAACCAGTGCGGTACGCGGGTGTCGAACTCGGCCGCCTCGCCGGGGGAGAGGATCAGGTCGTGGTCCCCGAGGACGAGCCGCAGCCGGCCGTTGAGGACGTAGAGCCACTCGTAGCCCTCGTGGGTCTGCGGGTCGGGCTCGCTTCGGCGGCTGTCGGCGGGGAGCACCAGCTTGTACGCCTGGATGCCGCCGGCCCGGCGGGTCAGCGGCAGCATGGTCATGCCGTGACGGGTGACCGGGCGCAGGTGAATGCGCGGGTCGCCGGTGGGCGGGGCGTCAACGAGTTCGTCGAGCGTGACGCCGTGGGCCCTGGCCAGGGGAAGCAGCAGTTCGAGGGTTGGCCGGCGGGCGCCGGACTCCAGCCGGGACAGCGTGCTCACCGAGATGCCGGTGCTGGCCGACAGGTCGGCCAGCGTGGTGTTGCGCCGCTGGCGCAGCGCGCGGAGCCGGGGGCCGACCGCGTTGAGTGCCTGGTCGAAGTCGTCGTCCATGCCGCAAGTTTGCCAGAACAGCAACAACACTTGCCACCCTTTCCTGCTGCCCGGATGGTTGCCCTGGGAGGTGGTCAGGATGACCGAGCAGCTCAGGGAGAGCTACGACGTGGTGGTGATCGGCGGGGGTGCCGCGGGGTTGAGCGGCGCGTTGACGCTGGCCCGGGCGCGGCGGTCGGTGCTGGTGATCGACGCAGGCGCCCCGCGCAACGCCCCGGCGGACGGGGTGCAGGGGCTGCTGGCCAGGGACGGGATCCGGCCGGCCGAGCTGCTGGAGCGCGGCCGGACGGAAGTGCGCGGGTACGGTGGCCAGGTGGTTTCCGGCGAGGTCGGCGCTGCGACGCGCGAGGACGACGGGTTCGCGGTGGTGCTGACAGACGGCCGGTCGGTGCGGGCGCGCCGGCTGCTGGTGACCACCGGGCTGGTGGACGAAGTTCCGGACGTGCCCGGACTGCGGGCCCGGTGGGGGCGGGACGTGATTCATTGCCCGTACTGCCACGGATGGGAGGTCCGGGACCGGGCCATCGGGGTGCTGGCCAGCGGGCCGATGGCAGTGCACCAGGCGTTGCTGTTCCGGCAGTGGAGCGCCGACGTCACCTTCTTCTCCCACACCGCGGCGCCCTCCGGCGAGGAGGCGGAGCGGCTCGCCGCCCGAGGCGTCCGGGTGGTGCCCGGCGAGGTGGCGTCGCTGGAGATCGTCGAGGATCGTCTCGTGGGCGTACGGCTCGGCGACGGCCGGCTGGTCCGCCGCGACGCCCTGGCGGTCTCGTCGCGGATGGTGGCGCGCGCCGGCTTCCTCGCGGCGCTCGGACTGCGGCCGGCGGAGCACCCGTCGGGGGCCGGTGAGCACGTTCCCGCCGACGCGACCGGCCGTACCGAGGTCCCCGGGGTGTGGGTGGCGGGCAACGTCACCGATCTGGCCGCCCAGGTCGGTGCCGCTGCGGCGGCGGGCACCGTGGCGGCGGCGGCGATCAACGCCGATCTGGTCGCCGAGGAGACCCGACAGTCGGTCGCCGCCTTCCGGGATCCTTTTTCCGCCGGGTCCGAAGCGCGGATCAGCGAGCTGGTGACGGGCGACCGCCGCCACGGAATGTGAAAGGCGCCGGCCGGCTACGACGTACATCGGAGCCGGCCGGCGCCATGTCCGGTGTCTGCGTTACACCGGGTTCTTCTTGTGGAAGTTACGGGTGCACTGCTGCAGATCGACCGTGACCGTCTGGCCCAGGTCGACATTCACGGGCGTCCGCTGCAGGACCGTGCCGTCCGGCCGTTCGCACGTCAGGATCCACGGCTCTGTGTAGAAGGTGGTCTGGTTCGGGCGCACCCCGTCGGCCTGATACGGCGGCACAGGCCGGTACGAGGGGTTGACCGCCCAGCGGAACTTGCCGTTCGGCTTGGTGATGTCCAGGTCGGACGTCAGCGTCGTGGTGAACGCACTCGGCCGCGTCGTGCCGCCTGGCTGAGAGTAGGGCTGGGTGTACATGTCGAAGGACTTGGTGATCCGCAGCACCGCGTCCTTGGGGGCCTTGCCTTCGATGGTGGCGTGCTGTGCCGGGTCGGCGGTGTTCTCCAACGCCTCGAACATCGCGAGCCGGTGCGCCACGTACGTGTCCGTGACCTGGGTCTGGAACGTCCTCGCGACCCCGCTGTTGGGGCAGGTCTCGGCCGTGAACGCCAGGCCCCGGGTCGCGAAGTAGGCCCAGTCGATCGCCTCCCCGGTCGTCTCGTAGTCGTGGGCGGAGTCGCGCGGAATGTAGCCCGGGCCGTAGCGCGTGGCCATCCTGGTCGCCAGGTCCTCGAACCGCGCCACATCCTGGGTCGATCCTGCCGCGAGCTGCAGAGGCGGGTAGAGGACAACCTGGATGCAGGTGTGCTGGGTGACGAAGGTGGTGGCCTGTCGGGTCGACAGCAGCCATTCGATGTTCCGCGCCTCCGGCTCGGACCACGGCGCCGCGCCGCCCGTCGAGATCGGCAGCCAACCGAACCCGTAGTTGCGATTCATGTCGACGTTGGTGTCGGTCTGCCGGCGATTACGCACGAAGCCGTCCACGTTGACGATCGGTACGACCACGAGCCTGGCTCGGTCCAGCAGGTTGGAGACGTAGGGGTCGCCGGACGACGCGCTGTTGACCAGGTCGACGGCGTACTCCATGACGAGTTCACCGCTCGGCCACTCGTTGCCGTGATGCATACCGACCGTGACGAAGACGGGCTTGCCGTCGTTGACCTGCACATCACGGGAGATCTCGATGCCGCGGACCAGTCGGCCCGACGACGTCGGGAACGGGAGGGTCAGCGGCTTGACCAGATCCGGGTGCTCACGCGCCAACGTCTCCATGTCGCGCTCGTAGTCGGCCAGCGTCCGGTAGGTCGTGTTCCCACTCGGCAGAGCCGACTGGGCCGTCGCGTCGGCCGTGGAGGCTGCCGCGGGGGCCGCGAGTCCGGTGACGGCGAGACAAGCCGCGGCTGCCGCCGATATCGCCGCGCGCCAGGGGCGACGGCTAACTTCGTTGATCCGCATTCACACGTATCCCTTCATGTCGTTGCATGCACGAGGACAGGCGAGAGAGACCGGCGCTCACCTCCGTCCTCCGGCCGCCATGCGTGGCGGCGTAGCCGGGATTCCCGTCATGAGGGCAAGATCCAATGACGCTATCGACGCCGCCACAACCGGTCAAGAGCGTGAATACGATGGAAGTGGCTGCTCCCCAGATGGGGGCGGCCGCCTCCGGCGATCGCCGGTCAGGCTGACGGGGTGACCAGCAGGGCGGCGACGGTGGCGGTGGTGGCCAGGGCGGCTAGGACGGCGCTGGTGGCCACGAACCGCCCCAGCGGGACCGCGACCCCGGCGGCCCGACAGCGCTCGTACCAGATCAGGGTGGCCAGCGACGCCCACGGGGTGGCCAGCGGGCCGACGTTGGTACCCACCAGCAGGGCCAACAGTTGGGTGTGGTGGTCGGCGGCGATGACCGCCTCCCCGGCCACGTACGCGGGCAGGTTGTTGACCACGTTGGCGAAGAGCGCGCCGACCCCACCGGCCCGCAGTGCGCCCTCGACGCCCGGGTCGCCGCCGATCAGCGTGCCCATCACGGTGTCCAGGCCGTGCCGGCCGATGGTCTGCACCACCAGGAACAGCCCGGTCACGAAGACCAGCAGCCGCCAGGGGATCAGCTGGAGCTTCAGGCTGCCCCGGGCGCGGACCGCGAACCCGGCGACCAGGATCGCGGCGGCCACCCCGGAGGCGAGACCGATCTCGACCCCGGCCAGGATTCCGGCGACGAACAGCAGGCAGGCCCCGAGCGCGGTGCGGTAGAGCACCGGGTCGGGCGGTACGTGCGGCGGCGGTGGCACGAACGGGTCGGCACCGGCCCGTGCCGGCCGCCAGTACCACCACCAGAGCAGCAGCATGGTGATCATGATGGCGACCAGCTGCGGCCACCACATCCGGGTCGCCCACGGCACCGGGGCCAGCCCGATCCGGTCGCTGGCCAGGATGTTGGTCAAATTGGACACCGGCAGCAGCAGGCTCGCCGTGTTGGCCAGCCAGACCGTGGTCATCGCCAGCGGGGTCGGCGGCACGCCGAGCCTGCGGGCCAGAGCGATCATCACCGGGGTGAGCAGGACGGCGGTGGTGTCGAGATTGAGCGCGATCGTGGTCACCGAGGCGAATCCGACGCAGAGCCAGAACAGCGCGCGGAAGCTGCCCCGCGCGGTGATCGCCACCCGGGCGGCGAGCGCGTCGAAAACCCCGGCCACCGCGGTCAGCTCGGCCAGCACCACCACCGTGCCGAGGAAGATCAGGACGGGCAGGATCCGGCGTACGGTGGCCTCCGCGTCCGCGCGGGGGAGGAGCCCGGTGAGGACGCAGAGGACGCCGCCCGCGGCCAGCCCGATCGCGATCCAGTCCAAGACGTGCAGTCGGCCCCAGCGGGATCGGTCCGGTGCGGCCGACGGCGGCTCGCCGGTGGTCTCCACGAGGAATGATGCTCGCACACGGTGGCCCGGCCACCCGGGCCAGACGCGGTGGGATCCACCGTCCACCGTGGTCGTATATCGACGATGAGTGGCCATAATGGCCAGGTGGCTGTAGGCGTGCACCCGACCAGGTCCGACCGCCCCATCGACTTCTTCATCAGCTACTCCCCGGCCGACGAGCGCTGGGCGACCTGGCTGGCGTGGGAGTTCGAGGCCGCCGCTTACCGCACCCTGCTCCAGGCGTGGGACTTCGTCGCCGGCACCAACTTCATCGACTTCATGGACCGGGGGTCCGGGAGGTGCGCCGGCTGTCGGTGGAAGCCCCGTTCTGAGGGCCGACCGGGTTGCCCGGCCGGCCCTCAGGCGGGCGGTCACCGGGCCGGGCCCGGTGCGGTTCCGCTCAGCGCCGCCACTTCTGGTTCGCCCCGCCGGTGCAGTCCCAGATCTGCAACCGGGTGCCGTCGGCCGAGCTGACCCCGGTGGCGTCCAGGCACTTGTTGGCCTGCGGGTTGACGATGTCCCCGGCCGAGGTGAACACCCACCGCTGCGCGCCGGTGCCGTTGCAGTCGTAGAGCTGCACCTTCGCGCCGTTGGCGGTCGACCCGCCGGTGACGTCCATGCACTTGCCCAGGGCGCGTACCGAGCCGTCGGAGTTCCAGCTCCACCGCTGGGCGGCGGTGCCGTTGCAGGTCCACAGCTGAACCGGGGTGCCGTTGGCGGTGTTGGCGCCGGCGACGTCCACGCACTTGTTCCCGTATCCGACGATCTGGCCGCCGGTGCCGCCGCCACCGCCGCTGTCCCAGGCCTGGACCCGGACGTAGTCGACGACCATCGTCTGCGGGAAGACCGTGCTGCCGTCCGGTGAGCCGGGCCAGTTGCCGCCGACCGCGACGTTCATGATCATGAAGAACGGGTGGTCGAAGACCCAGCGGTTCCCGCCCGCATCCGCCGGGGTCTTGCGCGAGTAGGCGACGCCGTCGAGGTACCAGGTGATGGAATCGGGCGCCCAGTCGACCGCGTAGGTGTGGAAGGCGTCCGCCAGGGCCTGGCCGCCGGGCAGCGAGGTCTGCCCGGTCAGTGGGTTGCCGCCGGAGTAACCCGGCCCGTGCAGGCTGCCGTGCACGGTGGACGGCTCGCGGCCGATGTTCTCCATGATGTCGATCTCGCCGCTGTTGGGCCACGGGTTGGTGGCGATGTCGTTGCCCAGCATCCAGAAGGCGGGCCAGATCCCCTGCCCCCGGGGAATCTTGATCCTCGCCTCGAACCGGCCGTACGCCTGCGTGAACGTGCCGGCGGTCAGCAGCCGGGCCGAGGTGTACTGGCAGCTGCCGTACCAGCAGGAGTAGCCGGACGGGTTCTCCCGGCGGGCGGTGATCACCAGATTGCCGTTGCCGTCGAGGGCCGCGTTGCGGGTGCTCGACGTGTAGTACTGCAACTCGTTGTTGCCCCAGCCGCTGCCGCCGATGTCGTAGCGCCACTTGCTGGCGTCGGGCGGCGCACCGGCCGCCCCGTTGAAATCGTCGGACCAGGTGACCGCGCCGGGCGCTGCTGCGGCGGGTGTGCTCGTGGTCGCCGTGAGCGCGACCGTGACGGCCACGCCCGCGAGGGCCATGGCGGCGATGCTGCGGAGGTTACGCACGGTGCCTCCCCTTTGGTCGGTCGGTCCGCCCCGGCCTGACCAGGGCGGACCGAACAGTAAACAAACCATATAAATAGATATGATTAAAGCTATGAATGAAGGGGGGTGGTGTCAAGAGAGCGCTCCCCGTGCGCAAGTGGACGATCCGACGGAGCGCCGGGTCGGGCGTGCGGGGGTGTCACGCTGCCCGGCCGGCAGTCCCCACCCGCGAGCACCGAGTGGTTCGCCCGTCCCGGTCCAGTGTTCCAACCGATCGGACTGACGCTGTGTCACCATGTCGACACAGTCGTTGTGGGCAACGTCCCCGATCGATGTGCTGTCGCCGACCCGCGCCGTCGGTGACGGCCATCACCCAGGACGAGGTGGCTCATGGTGGCTCTACGGCGGCTGCTGGCCGCGGCGATCGCGACGGTGCTGACGGCCGCGCTGGCTCTGGTGTGGACGGCGACGCCGGCCCACGCCGACGAGGCGTGGGAGACCGCCCTCAAGTCCCTGATGTCCCGCACCGCCACGTGGGCGGACGGTGGGCTCTCCCAGGTCGGGCTGCTCGGCCAGCCACTGCCCCTGCTCGGGGTCAGCCCCGGCGCACTGGTCGACGCGGACAAACTCGCCAAGAAGGCGTCCGACGCGCTGGCCAGCGGGCTGACCAAGGACGACGTGGACCTCGGCGGCGGCGCCCGGCTCAGCAGCTCGGTGACCGCCAGCGGCGGCGACCATCTGCTCGACGTGTTGCTGACCACGAAACGCGAGGTGGTCGACAAGGAGCTGACCGTCAACGGGGTCACCCTGGCCAAGGCGGTCAGCGTCACCGGCTGGGCGACCCTGCACCTGCGGGCCCGGCACACCGCCGCCGGGGAGACCTACCTGGTCCGCGACGGCGACACCCCGCGGATCGACATCGACGCGGCTGCGCGGCTGCGGGCCGACCTGGACCAGGCCACCGCCTCGGTCGGCATCCTCGGCGTCACGCTCACCGCGGGCAGCACCCTCACCGCTCGTACCCACCTCAAAGTCACGCTCACCGACCCCAACGGCGACGGCCGGCTTGCCTTCGACACGCCCGCCGGGCCCGGCACCGGCGAACTCGGCGCGGCCGGCTCCCTCGCCGGCCTCGCGCAGGTGGCGCTGGACGGCTCCGGCGGTGGGCGGATCTCCGACACCGAGACCGAGCCCGGACCGGGCTCCGTGCACGGCGTGGTCAAGCTCGGCGCGGCCACGGCCGGCGCGCCCTTCGCCCTGCCGGCGGTGGCGGCGACCGTGAACGTCGACTGGAACGACATCTCGGTCGGTAGCCCGACGGTGACCACCACGGGGCTGGACGAGACCATCGCCAAGTTCCGCAACATGAGCCCGCTCGACCTCGCCTCCGGGCTCGCCCAGCTCGCCACTCTGCTCAGCGGGGTGCAGCAGAGCGGTCCCGCGGGCAACCTGAACCTGCCGTTCCTGCGCGGCACCTTCGCTGACGCGGTCAAGGTCAACGAGAAGCTCACCGACTTCCTCAAGAAGTACGTCCACCCGCGGCCGGACGATCCACAGTTCGATCCCGCCAAGGACGACCCGGCCCTGGCCGGGCAGCCGAGGTTCAGCTCCCTCCAGGAGTTGCTCGCGCTGCTCGCCGCCGAAGGGCTGCCCGTGGACAACCTCTCCTTCGCCGGCGACAAGCTGGTGTTCCGGGTCAAGCTGGAGCGGGAGTCCACGGTGGAGGTGCCCCTCGACCCGGGTGCGGCGTCCCTCTCCGGCCGCGGCGCCACGTTCACCGCCAACGGCTTCAGCGTCAGCGGCAACCGCTTCACCCCCGGCGAGCTGGTCGGGCAGCGGGTGGTGGCCGGCACCTCCGCCGGCACCATCTCGGCCAACACCGCCAACTCCGTCACCCTGGCGCAGAACTGGATCGGCGGCCTGCCGGCCGACGACAGCGTCTGGGTGATCAGCGGCTCCAACCCGAACATCGGCGCGGTCGAACTGGCCGGCACGCTCACCGAGCCGGTCGACGACGGCAAGAAGGTCGGCCTGCGGGCGGCGAACGCCCAGGCCAGCTTCGCCAAGGTGAAGCCCCGCTACAGCGCCGCCCTCACCCTCGTCCTCGACCTGCGCGACGACCTCGGCAGCCCGGCGGCCAACGCCGACCGGGTGCTGCTGCGTACCGACCCGGCGGTGCCGCTGTTCAGCGCGGACTTCCCGATCACCACCGGGGTCGACTTCTACGCGACCGCCGGCTTTCTCAAGGTCAAGCTGGGCGGCGACCTCTCCGTCGGACCGGCCGCCGCCGGCCAGCGGATGCTGGAGGTGAAGTTCAAGCAGGCCCAGGACATCAGCCTGGGCACGTTCTTCCACCGGTTGCAGTCCGAGCCGGCCACCCTCCTCGCCGCGTCCGCGTCGGTGAAGACCACCGGCCGGGTCAAGGTCAGCGTTCCCGGCGACACCGGTGCCCTGGGGCAGGGCGTCGGGGTGGACGTGAGCTGGAAGGCCGGCGAAGAGCCGGTGGTGAACACCTCCGGGCTGACCGGGCTCTTCGCCGTGGACTTCGACCCGAACGACCCCAAGGCGCTCTTCGCGGTCGTCGTCGAGGCGCTCCGGCTGGTCAACGCCGCGCTCTCCCAGGCCGACACCGGTAGCGGACCGCTGGACAAGAAGATCCCGCTGCTCGGCCGCACCGCCCGGCAGCTGCTCGGCGCGGACGAGAGCGGCGTCGGCAAGGACGTCACCTTCGCCGCCGACGGGGCGAACTTCCTGCTCAAGGACGGCAGCCGCAAGGACGACGCCGGTTTCGACGCCCGGCTCGAGGGGCGGACCGTGGTGATCGGCAGCAAGGCGTACCGGGTGCTGAAGCGGGTGGACGCGCAGACGCTGCGGATCGACGCGGCGGGCACCCCGAAGCCGGCGGACGGCACCGCGTACGCGCTGCGGCCGGAACTCGCCGACGCGCTGGACCGGCTGCTCGCCGCGCCCCCGGACAACCTCCAGGACGCCCTCGACGTGCTCAACAACGCCATCGGCGCGGGCAGCGGGGTCAGCTTCACGGTGGATCAGCGCGAGGGCGGCCCGTTCCTGCGGATCGGGCTGGACTGGAGGCGGAACTTCCACACCGGCGGGCCGCTCGCCTTCGCCTGGGGCGGCGGCAAGGACCTGATCAGCCTGGACAGCTCCGGCACCTTCGCGCTCGACGTCTCGGCGAACGCCAAGCTCGGGCTGCTGCTGCCGCTGCGCCTGGACGCCGCGCCGATCCTGGACCACACCTCCTCGGCCAGCGTCACCGTCTCCGGCGGGATCACCAACGGCGCGATGGCCGCCCGGGTCGGCCCGCTCGCCCTCGACCTCGGCAAGGACCCGGACTTCGCCACCGTCAAGGCCAACCTCCGCGTCGGGCTCGGCGGGTTGACCGAGGATGGCCCGATCAGCGGCCTGCTCGGGCTGACCCCGCAGTTCAGCACCGCGGGCGTCGACTGCGGCGGTGGGGTCGGCGGCGCCACCATGCCGATCTGCGCCCGCGCCCCGCTCTTCGTCAACAACTGCGAGCCGGCCGACGCCACCAACCTGCTCACCTTCACCATGGGCCTGGACCTCACGCCCACGGCGAACACCCCGAACCTGGACTCCTGCTTCGCCAACCTGACCATGAAGCTCACCGACTTCAACGTGGGCATCGACGGCTACCTCGCGAAGGTGGAGGAGGCGCTGCGGCTGGCCAGCTTCGACGGCAAGCTGCCCCTGGTCGGCGACGACCTGCAACAGGGCCAGCGGTTCGTGGCGCAACTCCGCGAGCAGGTCAAGGCGGCGATCGGCCCGGTGCTGGCTGACGCCACGCTGGACAGCGCCGGCCTGAACGCCGCACTCAAGGAGGCGCTCAAGCCGGTCGACGAGAACGTCACCGCCGAGGTCACCTGTCGCACCGCGGTGGCCACCCCGTGCCAGCCGGAAGACTTCCAGGCTGTTCGGATCAAGCTCACCTCGGCCAAGGGTGACCCGTCCGCCAGCGGCGGCTGCCAGACCGGCTGCGCCGAGGCCAACGTGCCGCTCGACCTGGGCATCCCCGGCCTGTCGTTGAAGGCGAAGAAGGGCGCCGCCGACGGCATCAAGGCCAAGCTGGGCTGGAAGCTGCACCTGGACCTGGTCCTCGACCGGGACGAGGGCTTCTACATCCCCACCCACGACGGGGACGCGACGCCCGAGGTGCAGATCGGCGGCAGCTTCGACACCACCGGAGACCTGGCCGCGCAACTCGCATTCATTCAGGTCAACGCCACCAAGCAGGGCGCCGACCCGCTGGTGCGGGCGTACTTCGGCATCGACCTCAAGGGCTCGTCGGGGGAGAAGAGCTGCTTCGACCCGACGGTCACCGCGGACTGCACGGCGGACCCGGACGCCAAGCTCACCCTCGCCGAGTTCGGTGACCTGGGCTCGCTGCTCGCCACCGACCTCACCGCCAAGGTCGACATCGACTGGAAGCTGGCGGCGGTGGTCAACACCGGCGACGAGGTCGGCTCCGCCCTGCCCGGCATCAGCGCCCGCTTCGGGCTGACGTGGGGCCTGGAGCACAAGCAGGGCTCCCTCACCGCGACCGGTGCCGGGGTCACCACGCCGCTGAAGGTGACCTTCACCGACATCGCGTTGGATGCCGGCGCCTTCTTCGACAAGATCCTCAAGCCGGTGGTGGAGAAGTTGAAGGCGGTCACCGGCCCGCTTCAGCCGGTCATCGACACCCTCTACGCACCCATTCCGGTCCTGTCGGACCTGTCGAAGGCCACCGGCGGACCCGACATCACCCTGGTCTGGCTCGCCAAGACCTTCAGCACTCTCAACGGTGGCCCGAAGCTGGACTTCGTGGACACCGTCCGCGCGGTGATCACCTTCGTGAACCGGATACCCGACTGCGACTCCGGTTGCTCGATTCCGCTCGGCCAGTTCCTGGTCGACCCGGCGAAGGCGCTCACCACCGAGGTGTCACCCGCCTCCGCCGAGAGCCTGATCAAGCGGGACGACCCGTTCACCCAGGCGAAGTCCGCCGACGAGGTGAAGGCCGCCGTCGACACCGCCGCCGGCGACGACGGGGAGAAACTGTTCACCCCGAAGAACCCCGGGGAGAAGTCCAACGCCGAGAAGACCGGCTTCAGCTTCCCGGTCTTCGACAACCCGGGCTCGCTGTTCGGGCTGCTGCTCGGGCAGGACGTCGAGCTGGTCAGCTTCGACTCCGGTCCGCTGGCGCTCGGCTTCAGCTGGCGGCAGTCCTTCGGCCCGGTCTACGCCCCGCCGCCGGTGCTGGTCACCCTCTCCGGCAGCGCCTCGGTCACCGCCCGGTTCATCGCCGGACTGGACACCGCCGGCATCCGGCACGCCGTCGAGGCGGCGACCGACGGCAGCGCGCTCGACGCGGTCAGCCTGCTCGACGGGCTGTATTTCAAGACCGCCGACAGCACCGGCAAGGCCGTCCCGGTGGTCACCCTGCGCGGCGAGATCGCTGCCGGGGCCGAGGTCAGCGTGCTGATCGTCAAGGCGGGCATCCAGGGTGGCATCCGGCTGACCGTCGGCTTCAGCTGGAACGACCCGAACAACGACGGCAAGTTCCGCACCAGCGAGTTCCTCCAGGCGTTGCTGGTGAACCCGATCTGCCTGTTCACCACCAGCGGACAGCTCTCGGTCTTCCTCAAGGTCTACATCACCATCGACCTGTTCCTGTTCTCCAAGACCTTCGACTTCACCCTGGTCGACGCCACCCTGCTCGACTTCCGGGCCCAACCGGACTGCACCCCACCACCACCGGAACTCGGTGGCACCGTCGGGGACACCCTGGTGGTCTTCGCCGGCAGGTTCGGCACGAAGGACCAGCGCGGCGACAAGGCCTGGGACAACGGCGCCGGCACCTACGCCGGTGACGTGATCAAGGTGTACGCGCTGCACTACGCCGACGCCGGCACCGAGGGCGCCAGCGACGACTTCGACGGGTTCGCGGTCGAGGCGCTCGGCCGCAAGCAGGAGTTCCTCGACCCGTCCCTGACCCGGGTGGTCGTGGACGGCCGCGGCTACCAGGTCGCCGACAACACCAAGACGTCGATGTCGGTGCTGTTCCTCGGTGACGGCGACACCAGCGGCGACGGCACGAAGACCTCCGCCTTCGACAGGACCGCGGTCGTGCTCGGCTCCGACGGCAAGGACCAGATCCGTACCGGCACCGGCCCGGCGTACGTGGACGGGCGCGGTGGCGACGACGTGATCGTCACCGCCGAGGCGCCCGGCACGGTGAGCCGGGTCGCCGGCGGCCCTGGAAAGGACACCATCACCACCGGCGACGGCAACAACGTGGTGGCCGGCGACAGCGGCCTCGGCGGGACCAACCGGGGCGCCACCACGGTGCACACCTCGGTCGGCGACAAGACCCTCACCGGGCTGATCGACTGGACGACCCTGACCGACCCGACCGCCGCCACCTCCGGTGAGGACGACCACGTCACGGTCGGGCACGGCGCCAGCCGGGTCTACGGCAACGGCGGCGACGACGTGCTCGGCGTGCTCGTCGACGACCGGCCCAACGGGAAGAACACCCTGGTCGGCGGGCCCGGCGGCGACACCATCAACGGTGGCCGGGGCGATGACACCATCCACACCTCCGACACGACCGTCCCCGCCGACGCCGACCAGGCCGGCAGCGGCGACGTCGGACTGATCAACCAGGTGGACACCGGTGCCGGCCAGGACACCGTGTACGGCAGCGCCGGTACCGACCTGGTCGTCTCCCACTCCGCCAACGGCCAGACCGGGCGCCTATACGGGTACGGCGGTGACGACGTGCTGGTCGGCGGCTACGGCACCGACGAGCTGTTCGGCGGCCCCGGGCAGGACTACGTGATCGCCGAGCCGTCGCAGGTGGGGGCACCGGGCGTCACCGACGGGTACGGCCCGTTCCGCCAGGTCGTCCACCAGCCGCTGCCGGCCGGCGCGCAGTCGCAGACCAAGCTCCTGGTCGGCGGCCTCGGCAGCGACCACCTGATCGGCGGCGACGGTGGGGCCACCATATTCGGCGACCGGCACCTGCCCGCCGAGACGTGCGCCGACGCCAGCCTCGCCGACGCGCAGCCGACCCCCGTCGACCAGGGCTCGGCCGACCTGATCCTCGGCGGTGCCGGGACCGATGTGGTCTCCGCCGGCAGCGGCGACGACCGGGCCGACCTCGGCGGCGGTGACGACCGGGCCTGCGGCCAGCTCGGCAACGACATCCTGCACCTGGGCGCCGGCAACGACCGGGCCTGGGGCGGCCCCGGCGTCGACCAGCTGCACGGCGACGACGGTGACGACCTGCTCTTCGGCAACGCCGGCGACGACGGCCTCTACGGCGACGCCGGGCAGGACACCGTCGAGGGCAACGAGGGCGACGACCAGGTCTTCGGCGGCCCCGACGCCGACGTGCTCTACGGCGGCGGACGCACCGCCGGCGCGAGCGACGGCCGGGACTTCCTCTACGGCGAGGACGGCGCCGACCGCATCGTCGGCGACAACGGCACCTCGCGGATCGGGGACGTCGGACCGTACCCGCTGGACCTGGCCGGGGACGAGCCCGGTGCCGGTGCCGGGGACGTGATCTCCGGCGGAGGGGGCGACGACATCGCGTACGGCGGCCTCGGTGACGACCGGATCAACGGTGACGCCGGGGACGACCAGCTCGAGGGCAACAACGGCGCCGACCTGATCCACGGTGACCTCGGCCGGGACGAGATCATCGGTGGCTCCTCACAAGAGCCGGCCGCCGGCACCGGCCGGCCGGACGCCGGCGACCAGCTCTTCGGCGACGCGGACGCCGACCTGATCGCCGGGGACAACGCCCGGTTCACGCCGGCCACCGCCGAGGCGACCCGGGTCACCCAGGGCCGGTCCGTCCCGCAGCGCAAGGTCACCCTGCTCGATCTCGGGTTCAGCCCGGTGGCTGGCACCAGCGGCGGTGACCTGATCTCCGGGGGCGACGGCGACGACGTCATCCTCGGCCAGGGCGGACCTGACCGGATACACGCCGACGCCGGTGACGACTACGCCGAGGGCGGCCCCGGCTCCGACTGGGTCGAGGGCAACGCGGGCAACGACGACCTGGTCGGTGGCTCCAGCACGGCGTACGACGGAAGCGGGGCGACCACCACGGGCCAGCCGGACACCGCGGACGCGGTCTTCGGCGGACCCGGGTCCGACGCGATCATCGGCGACAACGGCGCGGTGCTTCGCCCGCTCCCCGGTGAGCAGCCGACCGCGGTGACCGTCCGGCTCGGTGCCGACGGCACGCCGTTCGGGCCGCGGATCGTGGTGCTGCTGGACCGGGCGGCGGCCACCGCCAACCGCTACGGCGGCGACCGGCTCAGCGGCGGCGACGGCGTGGACGCCCTCTGGGGCCAGGACGGCGACGACGCGATGACCGGTGACGGTGACGGCGACTACCTGGAGGGCAACGGCGGCGCGGACAACCTCCGCGGCGACAGCGCCCTCGGCGCGGCAGGCCGCCAGGCAGTCACGCCGCTGCCCGGTCCGGGCTGGCCGGGCGAACCGTCGCCGGCGGCCGAGCTGGTCGGGGCCGGCGCCCCGGACGGGCAGGACGACCTGATCGGCGGCAGCTCGGCCGCCGGATTCCGGGACACCGGGGACGTGGTCGAGGGCAACGGCGGCGACGACGTGATCCTCGGCGACAACGGCTCGCTGCTGCGGACCGTGACCGCCGTCGACGGGCAGCCGGCCGAGCGGGTCTACACCGAGCGGTACCCGACCGGTGCGGTGCCGGCCGACGCCACGGTGGTCCGCACCCACGACCCGGCGCTGCCGGGCCCGTCCACCCGGTTCTGCACCACGGCCCAGCCCACCTGTGAGCCGGTCGGCGCGTTCGGCAACGACCAGCTCTACGGCGACGGCGGCAACGACGGGATCTGGGGCCAGGACGGCGACGACCTGATCCGGGGCGGGGACGGCGACGACGACCTTTTCGGTGAGCTCGGCACCGACACCCTCTACGGCGACGACGGCGCCGACGCCATCCTCGGCGACCGGGGCGGCGTGATGAACCAGTACCTCAACCCCGACGACATGGCCGCGCTGGGCTTCACCGTGACGCTGTCATCGCCCCCGAAGGAGACGTTCACCGGGTTCCGGGCCGGCGACTACGACCGGCGGGTGGACCTGCTGCACGACACCGACGGCGACGCCTGGATCGGCGGTGCCACCTCGGCGCCCATGCCGCACGACGGCCTGACTGCCGGCGCGGGTGACTTCATCCGCGGCGGTGCCGGGGCGGACAACATCCACGGCGGCTTCGGTGACGACGTCGCCAACGGCGACAGCGGCGGGGACCAGCTCTTCGGCGCCGGAGGCTCGGATGTGCTCTGGGGCGGTAAGGGCTGCGACCCGGTGCTCGACGCGGCCGAGTCGCAGTGCCAGGTGAACGGCGTGTTCAACGCCGCCGCCCGGGGCGACCGCGACCAGTACGTCGACCACCTCTTCGGCGGCGCCGGTGCCACCAGCGGCCCGGCCGTTGACGCCGTGCTCGGATCCGATCTGCTGGACTTCCGTCCGCGCGGCTCCTACCCGGGCAACTGCGCGGCCGGGGCGTGGCCGGAGACCACGGCGTCCGGGACGGGAGACCCGTGCCGGTGGTTCGAGATGACGAACATGGACAACGACGACGTCACCGACAACCAGCACCACCACGGCATCGACTGGATCTACGGCGGCGGGGACCGGGACGTGCTCCAGGGCGACGTCACCGCCAACGGGCCGAACAACGGCGACCGGCTCATCGACTGGAACGGCGCCTACAATCTGTACACCCACTGCAACGCGGCCTACGGCGGGTTCAACGACGTCCGCCAGCACAGCCCGGCTATGGAGGACTTCCTCACCAGGCTGGCCTGGGCCACCGGCGCGGGCCGCAACGCGTCCGACGTGACCACGGCCGGCACCTCGGCCTTCCTGGAGTTGTCCTACGTCTACCCGAAGGACAACAAGGACCACGGCTCGGGCCCGGCGTACCCCGGCACCCCGGGGCACTTCGACGAACCCTCCTGCACCGACTGACCGCTCACCGGGGCCCGGTTCTTCGCAGAAGAGCCGGGCCCCGGCGCCTCCGCCACGCCCGCCAGGACCCGCGCGACCTCACGGAAACCGTTGCCTCAGCGGCATCAAGGTCAGCCCCGGCCGGCGATCGGGACTGCGGTTTGCTCGGCGAGTGGCCTCCCGGTGGCGTCGAGTGGGGTCACGAGGAGAACGTCGTCGGTCAGGGGAACGACGGAGACAGGAACCAGGAACATCCCGGCGTGGACGTCCTTACGCACGGCGGCACCGTGCGACTCGATCGAGACCGCCTGTGCGCCGGCGACGGGCAGATGGCCGACGAGCCCGTTGAGGACGTCGCTGACGCCGTATTCGTCGCCGCCACCGCCGGCTCCGACGGCCGCCAGGTGCCGCCCGGATTTGAGGTCCTCGACATACCACCCGGACGGCCCCGTCCAGAGGCGCAAGGTGTGGTGGTTCGGCAGGGACACCGTGTCAGCGACGGCGTATCCAGCCGGCGGTTGCCAGGTTCGCTCCGGCTCCGGCTCCGACTCGGCGGCGGCCTCCGTACGCGTCGTGCATGTTAGGGTCGCCGGGTGCTGCCGCCCGTTACCGCGCCGCTCGTCGCCGGACGCACCGCGCTGATCGTCGTGGATCTGATGCCGCGCATCGTCGAGCAGGACATGGGCCCGCACAAGGGTGCCGACGTGGTCAGGCGGGCCGACCTTCTGGTGGCGGCGTTCCGCTGCGCCGGTGGCACGGTCGTGCTGGTCCGGGTGGAACGACCGAACGTCGCCGAGCAGCCGCCCGGCAGCGGGTTCGTCCCGGAGATGCAGCCGCAGCCAGGTGACATCACCGTCGTGAAGCGCACCATCGGCGCGTTCCACGGCACCGGTCTGGCCGAGCGGTTGCGCGAGCGCGGCGTCGACACCGTGATCATGACCGGCATCGCGACGACGATGGGGGTCGAGTCGACAGCACGCGCGGCGTCCGACCACGGATTCGAGGTCGTCTTCGTCGCCGACGCGATGACCGGGGTGACCGCGCATGAGCACGAGCACGCGCTGACCGTGGTCCTGCCGCGCTTCGGCGAGGTGGTCACGGCCGACGAGGTGCTCCACCGGCTCAGCTGACCGTGGCCGGTTCGGGCCTCGAGCGGTGGCTTCAGGCTCAGCGCGCGGGGCTGCGGCCCTTGAGCCGGCGGCCCAGCTCGCGGGCGATCTCCCGGTTGGCGTCCCGTTCGGCGAGGGCCTGCCGCTTGTCGTACGACTTCTTGCCCCGGGCCAGACCCAGCTCGACCTTGGCCCAGCCGTTCGAGAAGTACATCGACAGCGGCACCAGGGTCAGTCCGCTCTCGCGCAGCTTCTCCAGGATCCGGGCGATCTCCACCCGGTTGAGCAGCAGCTTGCGGGTGCGTCGGGGCTGGTGGTTCGTCCAGGTGCCGTAGCCGTACTCGGCGATGTGCAGGCCGTACAGCATGATCTCGCCGTCGCGCTCCTGGGCGAACGCGTCGACCAGCGACACCCGCCCCTCACGCAGCGACTTCACCTCGGTGCCGGCCAGCACGATGCCCGCCTCGTACGTCTTGAGGATGGCGTAGTCGTGCCGCGCCTTCTTGTTGGAGGCGATGAGCTTCCGCTCATTCTCCCTGGCCACGCCCCACCTCTCTTACCGTCGCCCCGGAGCAGGATACCCACGACCGAAGCCCGGGGAGGATCTCGGCCACCCCTCACGACACGACAGTCACCGACCAAGAAACCGAACGACGGCGTCGCGAAGCAGTCGGTCCGGGTCGCGAGGCCCAAGGTCAGGGCCGGAGAACGGGTGACCGGCAACGAGCTCAGCGAGAACAGATGCCAGTCGCTCCCGTTCCGCTCGTAGGCTCGACCACGCCGGGTCAGGTAGCCGCCGTCCGGGCGACCGCCCAGGTCCTCGGTCAGGGTTTCGCTTTGCGGGGCGCAAGCGTGTAACTGAACGAGATCAGGAAATCGATGATCAAGATGATGCCCCACCCGCCCATCGGCCCCCACATCGCCGCTGTCCGACTGACGTCTCCGACGAGCAGGGTGAAGAACCCCATGACGGCAGCGGCGACTGCGTACGCCAGGAGATGGCGCAGCCACTGCCGTCGTTCGTGGGCGGCATGCTCAAGTCCGGTCTTCCGCAGCCGCGTCGGCCTGGGCCCGCCCGCGAACCGGTGCGCGAACCGCTCGTCGGCCCAGCGGAGCATTTGACCGCCGAAGGCAACCGAGACCCCGATGTAGATCGCGGCGAGGCCGTGGGCGGTGTCGGCTGCCGTGCCGCCGCGCAGGTCGAGGACGGAGGCGGCGAGCAGCAGCACGTCAACGAGCGGCACGCAGATCAGCAGAACGGTGCTGAGCTTCCGTGCGCGCAGAAGGTAGCGAGCGGCGAGCCCGAGCAGGAGTAGGACCCAGAACCCGATCTCGCAGGCGATGATCAACGCCAGCACGAAACCTCCCGCATTTATCGCACGAGCGTGTCATTTCTTTCTTAACACGACCGTGCGAGAATCATCAAGTGCCGAAGATCGTCGACCACGACCAACGCCGCCGCGAGCTGGCCGCCGCCGTCTGGCAGGTCATCGCCCGTGACGGCGTGGACGGGATTTCCATCCGATCAGTGGCTGCCGCGTCGGGGTGGTCCTCCGGCGCGCTGCGCCACTACTTCTCCACCCGCGCCGAACTGCTCGCCTTTGCCTGCGAGGAGGTCATCGAGCAGGTGACCGAGCGGATCAAGGCATTACGGCACGGTGACGACCCGGTCCAGGCCGTCCGCGCGATTCTGTTGGAGACCATGCCGGTCGACGAGACACGCCGCACCGAGGACTCGATCGCCTTCGCCTTTCTCGCCCTCGGCCTGGGCGACCCCGAGCTCGCCCGGGTTCAGCGCCGCCACTTCACTGACATGTACGAGCTGTGCCGGCAGCTCGTCCAAGGCCTCGCCGAGCGCAACGCCCTCGCGCAGACCGGGTGGGACGCCGAGACGCTGGCCCGCCGCATGCACGCGGTCGTCGACGGGCTCACCGTGCATGGCCTCGCCGGTCACCTCACCACCGAGGAGATTGTCGCGCAGCTCGACGCGTACCTTGCCGATCTCACGGGAGTCGACCTCACCGAACAGCCCGGCGAGTTGCCGATGCGGCGGCGCGATCGTGAGGTTCGGTCGGGATAACTCGATGCCGGTTCGGGGTGCCGCTTTCGTACTCTCCTCCGTGTGAAGACGCTGCTTCGTGCGCTGGACGGGATCGAGCATGCCGAGACGGCGGCCGGTGTGCCGCTGCTCAGTGGGACCTTTCCGGCGGGCCAGCACGACCGGGTCTGGCGGGCGTTGCGGGCCGAGCATCCTCGTACGGGTCTGTGGCCGGTCCTGGGCTGGACGGCCGGCAGTGCGGCCGAGGGGACGTACAACTGGTGCCGCCAGCAGCAGGGGCCTGATTGGCTGGCGGCCCTCCACGGCGTCGACCCGGCGGAGCGGATGGCGCTGATCATCCGATCGAAGCTGGAGTGGACTATCCACGGCGATCCGGACGACCCGCAGTTGGAGGCCTGGCAGAAGGAATGCCGTGCCGAGTTCAACCCGGTGCGGGTCGCGGAGGCGGTCGGCCCGCTCACGGAGGTTCCGCCCGGGATCCGGCGTCGGACCAGGGGTTACGACGCGCCCACGGAGGTGCTGCTGGTGCCGGCGGCGGCCGGCTACGAGGTGCTCGCCCTGGTGCCGGGACTCATGGCGATCATGAACAACTGGTTTGGCGGCCCCTCGCACCCTGACCTGCACTACGCGGACCACATCTTCGTGCTCCGGCACTGGGAGCAATCCTGGGGTGCCGAGCTGTACCACCCTGGCTTCGACGACCTGGAACTGGCCGTCACCCGCCCGCCGCGCGACCCGCTCGCCGTCGCGACCTGCGCGGTCGAGCAATTGTCCTACTGCGACGACCTGGAACAGATCCTCGGCGACGTGCACACCGTGGCCCGGCGGCAGGCTCCGGCGGATCACTGGTCGTTCTGGTGGGACTGAGCGTCTCAAGCCAGGGCAGGCCCCACCGGCGACGGGCGGCGGTCGGCTATGGCCGGAGCCGCCGCCCAGCCCGTGGTGATGAGCAGCAGCGCGGCGATGTAGGTCGCCATCACGAGCAGGCCGTGCCCGGGCGCCTGGACCCCGGCCGCGCCCAGCCCGATCAGCAGGTCGGAGCCGAGGAACAGCGCGCCGCCGACGGCAACCCGCCGGGACACCCCGGTCGCGGCGGCGGCCATCAGGGACAGGGCCAGGCTGTAGCCGAGCACCGGCAGCCGCAGCGGTCCCAGCGCGCCCCACAGCAGCGCGTTGGCGACCGCCCAGAGCGCCACGTACGCCAGCACCGCCGGAGTTGGTGGCCGGCGGTGCCGGACGAACGCGGTGAGGAAGGCGAGCTGGGTGACCAGGAAACAGCCCATGCCGGCCAGGAACGCGGCCTGTCCCGGCACCAGCAGGGCCACGTCCCCGGCGGTCGCGGCGACCAACCCGACCGCCACCGGATCGACCCGCCGCCGCCGATCCCACAGGTACGCCAGCAGCAACGGTGCCAGCAGCGGCTTGGCCGCCCACTGCACCGCGGCCGAGTCGAGCGCGACCCCGACCAGTTCAACCAGAGCCACCGCCCCGAAAATGGGCAACCAGGGACGCCTCACCGGGCGGGCTGCCAGCCGGGCCGGCCGAACACGTAGCCGAGGCGGTCCGGCCAGGAGCGGGCGGACCGGGCATCTGCCCAGATCGCGGCGAACTCGTGGGTGGCCACCCGCAGCGGGTTGTAGGTGGTGATGTTCGTGGTCAATCCGTATCGGACGGCGGCCCGTTCCGGCTCGAAGGTGCCGAAGAGCCGGTCCCAGACGATGAGGATGCCGCCGTAGTTGCGGTCCACGTATTCGGTGTTGGAGCCGTGGTGGACCCGGTGGTGGGACGGGGTGTTGAAGACCAGTTCGATCGGCCGGGGCAGCACGCCGACCCGTTCGGTGTGCAGGAAGAACTGGTAGAGCAGGCTGATCGACTGCTGCAGGAAGATCATCCACGGCGGGATGCCGAGCAGCGCCAGCGGCAGCCAGAACGGCAGCGACGTCATCGGGGTCCAGCTCTGCCGCAGCGCAGTGGAGAGGTTGTAGTGGACGCTGGAGTGGTGGACCACGTGGCTGGCCCAGAGCACGCGTACCTCGTGGTGCAGCCGGTGGAACCAGTAGTAGGCCAGGTCGTCGGCGAAGAAGAGCAGCACCCAGGTCCACCAGTCGCCGGGGGAGAGGTGGACCGGCGCGATCGTCCACAGCGCCGCGTAGAGGCCGACGGTGACCAGCTTCCACGGCACGCCGATGATCTGGCTGCCCAGGCCCATGGAGAGGCTGGTGGTGGTGTCGCGCAGCTCGTAGCCGCGTTCGTCGTCGTCGGGGAGGAACCGGTAGGAGACTGCCTCGATGATGATGAGCAGCAGGAACGCCGGGACGGCGTAGAGCACGGCGGGGATCATGCTCTTGCTTCCCTTCGGGGGACGGCGGTGGTGGGGGTGGCGATCGGGGCGGTCAGCAGAGCCTGGGCGTGCCGGGCGGCTGCCTTGTCCTCGCCGGCCGCGATGGCGGCGGCGAGCCGGCGGTGGCCGGCGACGTCGAGCAGTTCGGCGGCCCGTGCGTCCGGCGGTACGTCGCCGACGGCGAAGGTGCCGGCCACCAGGCTGTTGAACGCCAGCAGGTAGGCGGTGTTGCCGCTGCCCAGCACGATCAGCCGCCAGATCGCGATGTTGGCCTCGGCCATTCGGGCCAGGTCGGGCGCGAGCGTGCCGTACTTCTCGGCGGCCCGGACCAGCGCGGCGGTGACGGCCGGGTCGCCGCGTTCGGCGCAGAGCCGGGCTGCGTCGACGCCGACGCAGGCCCGCATCTCCAGCATGTCGCGGACCAGCGTCTCCACCGGGAGTACGTCGCCCGACCGGGCCAGCGACAGCGCCAGGTCCAGCCCGGCGTGCACCCGCCAGTCCAGCACCCGGGTCGCGCCGCCCTGGCTGACCCGGACCAGACCGAGCTGCTGGAGCCGGCGCAGGGCCTCCCGGACGGCGTGCCGGTTGACCGCGAAGGCGGCGGCCAGCTCGCGTTCGCCGGGCAGCGTCTCCTCCGGCCGGTAGCGGCCGCTGACGATCGCGTCGCGGAGCTGGCCGAACACGTGGTCGGAGACCGAGGCACGGGGTACGGGAGCGAAGGCCATGGCCGCAGTGTGGCCCCCGACACATCAACCCGTCAACTGGTTGGACCAGAACCACTCAGCCACCCTCCGGTGGCTGAGTGGGCACGCCTCGTATCCTTTCCGGCGGAAGTCCCGTGAAGTGAAGGGAGTCGGTGTGAGCGACCAGGCCGAGACGTTGGAGTTCCAGGCCGAGGCCCGTCAGCTGCTACAGCTGATGGTCCACTCGATCTACTCGAACAAGGACGTCTTCCTGCGCGAACTGATCTCGAACGCGTCCGACGCGCTGGACAAGCTGCGGCTGGAGTCGCTGGTCGACAAGGACCTCGCGGTGGACACCTCCGACCTGCACATCGAGATCGAGGTGGACAAGGAGGCCCGCACGCTGACCGTGCGGGACAACGGCATCGGCATGTCCCGTGACGAGGTGGTCGGGCTGATCGGCACCATCGCCAAGTCCGGCACCGCCGAGCTGCTGCGCAAGCTGCGCGAGTCGAAGGACGCCGCCGCCTCCCAGGAGCTGATCGGTCAGTTCGGCGTCGGGTTCTACGCCACCTTCATGGTGGCCGACAAGGTGACCCTGCTGACCAGCCGTGCCGGGCAGGACGGCGGCACCCGCTGGGAGTCCACCGGCGAGGGCACGTACGCGGTGGAGTCGGTCGACGAGGCCCCGCAGGGCACCTCGGTCACCCTGCACCTCAAGCCCGTCGACGACGAGGACAACCTGCACGACTACACCGCCGAATGGACGATCCGGGAGATCGTCAAGCGATACTCCGACTTCATCGCCTGGCCGATCCGGATGACCGTCGAACGGCAGGGTGAGGACGGCGCCACCACCCGCGAGGGGCAGACGCTCAACTCGATGAAGGCGCTCTGGGCCCGCTCCCGCGACGAGGTCGACGAGGCCGAGTACAAGGAGTTCTACCGGCACGTCGCCCATGACTGGGCCGACCCGCTGGAGACCATCCACATGCGAGGCGAGGGCACCTTCGAGTACGAGGCACTGCTCTTCCTGCCGTCACACGCCCCGCTCGACCTCTTCTCCCCGCAGGGCCGCCGCGGCGTGCAGCTCTATGTCAAGCGGGTGTTCATCATGGACGACTGCGACGCCCTGATGCCCAACTACCTGCGGTTCGTCAAGGGCGTGGTGGACGCGCACGACCTGTCGCTGAACATCTCCCGGGAGATCCTCCAGCAGGACCGGCAGATCGGCGCCGTCCGCCGCCGCCTCGTCAAGAAGGTGCTCGCCACCCTCAAGGAGCTGACGGCCGAGTCCTACCGCACCTTCTGGACCGAGTTCGGCGCGGTGGTCAAGGAGGGGCTGCTGGAGGACGCCGACAACACCGAGGCCCTGCTGGAGCTGGTCCGGGCCGCCTCGACCCACGACCCGGCCGAGCTGACCACCCTGCGCGACTACGTCGAGCGGATGAAGGACGGCCAGTCGGAGATCTACTACGCCACCGGCGAGTCCCGGGCCACCATCGAGAACTCCCCGCACCTGGAGGCGTTCCGGGCCAAGGGATACGAGGTGCTGATCCTCACCGACCCGGTCGACGAGGTCTGGGTCGAGCGAGTCGGCGCGTACGACGGGAAGACCCTCCGCTCGGTCGCCAAGGGCCAGGTCGACCTGGAGACCGACGAGGAGAAGGAGAAGGCCGAGGCCGAGCGCAAGGAGTACGCCGACCTGCTCACCTGGATGAGCGGCGCGCTCGCCGACACCGTCAAGGAGGTCCGGCTCTCCTCGCGGCTCACCACCTCGCCGGCCTGCGTGGTCGGTGACGCGCACGACATGACGCCGACGCTGGAGAAGATGTACCGGGCGATGGGACAGGAGGTGCCGCAGGTCAAGCGGACCCTCGAACTCAACCCGAACCACCCCCTGGTCACCGGGCTGCGCAAGGCGCACGAGCAGGGCGGCGACGCCACCGCCCTGACCGAGACCGCCGAGCTGCTGTACGGCATGGCGCTGCTCGCAGAGGGCGGCGAACTGGCCGACCCGTCCCGGTTCACCCGGATCCTCGCCGACCGGCTGGCCCGCTCGCTGTAGGACCGCCGGCTACCCTTCCGTCCGCCGCGGTAGTCATGCCGCGGCGGACGGAGGCTGTCGTCGTCGCCCCGTCGGCGGTCAGACCTGCCCGGCGTAGAAGCCGTGCCGGGCCAGCGGCTCCACGATCTCGCGCTCCTCGTAGGACAGGTGCGACAGCAGGGTGTCGGTGAGGATGTCCACCGCTTGCTGGAGGTCGGTGAAGTCGCCCGGGTTGCGAATCAGGTCGACCAGGGCCCGGTCCACAGCCTCCACCACGTCGTGGATCACCACGTGCTCCGCCTCGAGGCGGTCGAGCACCGGGACCAGCCCGGGGTCCGAGCGTCGCAGGTGCGGGAAGACGGAGTTGTCCTCCAGCCCGTGGTGCTGGGTGACCACGGTGCAGTAGGCGGCGCAGTACGCGCCCAGCGTCCAGTTGTTCTGGCGCATGGTCATCTGGTTGAGCACGGCCCGGGCGGCGCCGGCGGAGACCACCCCCCGCTTGACCTGTTCGAGCAGGTCGCGAACCTGGGTCAGCTCCTGCCGCAGGTGGTCGTGCACGTCGACGAGGTGCGCGCCGACGGCCTGCGCGTGTGGGGTGTAGACGTGCCCGGCCGGCGCCGGCGGGGCGACCGGGCGAGTGGACTCGTCCCAGAGCTGGTGGTCGGTCAGCCGTACGCCCGGATCGGGGGTGGGGGTCACGGCGAGCGTGGTGGCGCCGCCGGCCTCGACCACCTCGCGCTGCTCCTCGACGGCCCTGGCGCGGCTGCCGGGCGCGGCGCGTTCGGCGGCGACCAGCTCGCGGACCGACGGCGCCACCTCCTGGGCGAAGAGCTGGATCGAGGTGGGGTCGTCGGCGCCGAGGATGAAGGCGGAGATGCCGTGGTCCAGGGCGAGCCCGGCCAGTTCCTCGACCCACTGCTCAGGGGGCCCGGCCAGGAAGCCGGAGGAGGACCGGGTGAACTGGCCGGAGACGTTGAGCAGCCGCCGGACCGAGCGGGGATCCCGGCCGGCCGCCTCAGCGCCCTCGTCGACCAGCGCGTTCAGCTCCGGCAGCTCCGCCGGCCCCTTCGGCAGGTACGCCAGCGATGGCAGCCAGCCGTCGGCCGCCCGCCCGACCAGCCGCAACATCCGCGGCTTGTACGCGCCCACCCAGATCCCCACCGGATGCGCCGGCGCCGGTCCACGCTTCGCCCCGACCACCCGGTAGTGCTCGCCCTCGACCCGGACCATGCCGCGCCGCTCGACGTCCCACACCTCGCGGATCACCTGGATCGCCTCGTCGAGGGCGTCGACCGCCTGCCCGGCGGTGAGCCGTCGTCCGCCGACCGCCTCGATCGCCTCCCAGAACGCTCCGGCCCCGAGCCCCAGCTCGACCCGGCCGCCGGTGAGCAGGTCCAGGCTGGCCACGCTGCGCGCCAGCACCACCGGCTGGCGCAGGGGCAGGTTCAGCACGTTGCCGGCCAGCCGGACCCGGCTGGTCGCCGCGGCCACGAACGACATCAGCGTCCAGGTGTCCAGGAAACCCGGCTGGTACGGGTGGTCCTGGAAGGTGACCAGGTCGAGGCCGGCCTGCTCGCAGAGCTTGGCCAGCGCCACCACCTGCTCCGGTCGGCCTGCGGTGGGGGTGACGAAACCCCCGAAGATCAGCTCGTGCCCGTGGTCGGTCATGTCCCCCGCCTGCTCACCAGGGCCCGGCGACGGCACCGGACCTCGCCACGGTACGCCCGGCTCATCGCCGAACCGCAGAGTGGGCGCATTCTCTGCGTTGCTCTGGAAGGGACGATCGCTCGTAGACGCGGTTCCGCGGCTTGTAGAGCATCCATCGGGAACGTGCAACTCGGACAGCGACGCCGTCGCTCGGCCGGGTGAAGAACTTCACAAGAAGTGGGCGATCGTCCGAAATCGTCCTTAACGTCGTAGCCGTTCGCGATCGCGGACGCCACGGGCCGGTAACGCCTAATCCCGCCGCCGGCCGTCGGTACCTGGACCTCAGGCGGGAGCGGGGGACCCACACGTTCCTCGGTGCTCGACACCTCGGGGTGAAGCCGCCATCGTGCGGCCGGGCTCCTCGGCCCGAACCCGACAGCTCACCTCGTCGGCGTGGAGGAAATCCACATGGCAACTGAACACGTCGCACGTCACCGACGGAGCACCCAGCGTCGCGTCGCCGTCGGGGCGCTCGTCGTCGGGGCCGCCACCGGTGCCGCCGCCATCCTCGGTCCGGCCGCGCCGGCCAGCGCTTACAGCGTGAACTGGGACGCCATCGCCCAGTGCGAGTCCGGCGGCAACTGGCACATCAACACCGGAAACGGCTACTACGGCGGTCTCCAGTTCTCGAAGGGCACCTGGAACGGCTACGGCGGGCAGAAGTACGCCAGCCGCGCCGACCTGGCCAGCCGCAGCGAGCAGATCGCTGTCGCCGAGAAGGTTCTGGACGGGCAGGGCATCGGCGCCTGGCCGGTCTGCGGCAAGAAGGGCGGCTCGACGAAGCACTACTCGAGCAAGGACTCCGGGGCGAAGAACAAGGACGGGGCGAACAAGCCGCGGAAGAAGGCCACAAAGGACCGGACGTCGCGAAGCGACCAGCCGGCCACACGCAGCCATCGGCGTACCGCGCCGGACTCCGTGGGCGGGGACACCTACCTGGTCAAGCGCGGCGACACGCTGTCCGAGATCGCCGAGGCGCAGGACGTCGCCGGTGGCTGGCCCGCGCTGTACGAGCGCAACAAGGACGTCGTCGGTGACGACCCGGGCCTGATCTTCCCGGGTCAGAAGCTGCGTACGCGCTGACGTCCACGGGACGCTTCTGCCCCACGACCCGCGCTGTTTCACGGAGAGAGTGGCCATTCCCGCCTGGGTGGCCACTCTTTCCGTGAACGAGGCCCCTTCGGTGCATGTGGGCACGCGGTGGGGGTGGGAGTGGTTGCTATGGTCACGGTGCTCCGGAAAGACATGAAGAAAGCGCGGCTATGACCAACGACTCGTTCACCGCGGCCGCGAGCCTCGACGAGCTGCTCACCAGGACCCAGCAGGCGCTGTCCTCGATGCGCTCGCGGGCCGCCGAGCAGCTCGATGGCGACCCGGGACACCTGCTCCGTGCCATGGGCACGGCGGCCGGCGGCCGGGTCCGCGCCGTGGTCGCCCAGGGCGGCCGCCTCGAGTCCGTCGCCGTTGACCCGGAGCTGGCCGGGGTGGGGATGGAGACGGTCTGCGAACACATCGTGGTGGCCGTCAACGCGGCCCTCGCCGACCTCGACGCCCAGGTCAGCGCCTCGGCGCGGGCCGACGTCGACGCGCTGGCCGCGCGGCTCGGCGGGCTCCAGGAGCAGCCGGTGCGGCAGATGGAGCTTTTCAGCCGGGCGATGGAGGACGTGGTGGCCCGGCTCAACCGGAGCGGCGACGCGGGCACCCGGGCGGATCGGCTGGCCTGAGGCGGTCGCCCGCCGAGTGCCGGTCCCGGGTGCACAGGCTGCACCGCGTCCACCGACAACCCTCCGGCCACGCAGGGCTGAGCCGACGAAGCGGCCGGCCGTCGGGAGGACGACCGCCGGCCGCTTCGTTCGTGATCAGGAGAGGTTGACCGCCGTGTCGTCGATGACGAAGGAGGTCTGCAGGGTGACGTCCTCCACGCCGGTGAACGAGATGGTGGCGGTGGTGCCGGCCAGCGACGAGATGTCGAAGGACTTCTGGACGTAGCCGGAGGCCGCATTGGCGTTGGAGTAGGTGGCCAGGGTGGTGCCGCCCGCCTTCACGGTCAGCTTGTCGTAAGCCGTGGAGCCCGACTCCGCGGTGTCGATGTGCAGCCAGAAGGTGAGGGTCGCCCGGCAACCGGACGGGATGGTCACCGACTGCGACAGGGTGTCGGTGTGGGTGGTGCCGTAGCCGTCCAGCCACGCCTTGTACGAGCCGCCGTGCGCTGGCTGTCCGGTGGAGCTGGTGATGACGCCCGAGGAGGCGGTCCAGCTCACGTTGCCGGACTCGAAGCCCGGGTTGGCCAGCTTCTGGCCGGAGCAGGAGCCGGTGGGCGGCGGGCTGGTGGTGCCGGAGCAGGTCGGGTCACCCGACTGCGCCGGCACGCTGACCGCGTCCCAGGCGGCCTTGACGGTGTTGAACTCGGTGCAGCTGGTCGGGTAGAGGTTCTTCGCCGCCTGCAGCGTCCAGGTGCGGTACTTCAGGTACGACGAGGCCGTCGTCTTCATCAGCATCGCGTTGTACATGATCTTCATGGCCGTCTGGATGCCCAGGCCGGTCACCTTGCTGCCGTTGCAGGTCGAGCTGGTCGGCTGGCCGTTGGTCGGGTTGCTGCCCATGGCCAGCAGGTAGAACCAGTGGTTGCCGGGGCCGGCCGCGGCGTGCACCTCGGTGCTGGGGATGCTGCTGGAGTAGCAGTTCGGGTCGCCCAGCGCCGACGGGTTGTACATGTTGCGGATCGGGCCGCTGCCGACCAGGTTGATCTTCTCGCCGACCAGGAAGTCCGGCGCGTCGTAGGTGGACGGCTCGTTGGCGAACCACTCGGTGGCGGCGCCGAACGTGTCGGCGACGAACTCCTGGGTGCCGCTGCCGGAGATGCCGCCGGGGGTCTTGTCGTCGATGCCGTGGCCGATCTCGTGGGCGACCACGTCGAGCGAGCTGATCCACTGGCCCGCGGTGTTCTTGCCGATCTGGACCTGGGTGCCGTCGTAGTAGGCGTTCTGGTCGTTCAGGCCCACCCGGATAGGCCACGCGCCGCCGCTGCCGTTGGCGCCGTTGCGGCCGAGCCACTGCGACAGCATCTTGTGTTCGGTCTGCGCCGCGAACAGCGCGTCGACGCAGCCGGTCTCCTTGTTGGTGGCGTTGCCGTTGCCCCAGAGGTCGTCGGAACCGGAGAGCGTCGTGTTGTTGGCGGCGTCCTGGCAGCTCTGGTTGGTGACGTTCGGGTCCTTCATGGAGTACGTGCTGCCCGACAGCGTGGTGTTGAGCGTGAGCGGGCTCGGGCCGTTCCACGCTCCGGTGCCGGTGCCATGCACGATGTGCTCCTGCTTGCGCAGGACAGCGCCGGTCAGCGCGTCGACGTCGACGGTGAGGCGGCTCGGGCCCTCGTCGTCGGTGCCGCGGACCGTGGTCTCCCAGGCCAGGGTCGGCTTGTCGCCGAGCGTGTAGACGACCAGCGTGGTGCCCTCGACGGTGCTGACCTTCTTGAGCTGGGCGCGCGCGGTCTTCGCGGCGGCGGCCGAGGTCAGTTTCGGCGTGGTGGCGAGGCCGTCGATGCTCTGCTGCTGGGCGACGGAGGCGTACTTCATCTGGCCGGAGGCGTCGGTGGCCAGGACGAAGTCGCCGCCGACGACCGGCAGGCCCTTGTAGGTGCGCTCGTAGGGCACGTACTGGGTGCCCTCGGAGGAGATGACCTCCCTCTGCACGAACACGTCGTCGGAGCTGGCGTGCAGGTAGGCCGGCCGGCTGGCGACCATTGCGCCGGCCGAGTTGGCGGCGAGCGCACGGGCCTGGGCTGCATCGGGGCTGGCGGGACTGGACGGTGCGGCCTGCACGGCCGCTGCGGTGCCGGCAGCGATCAGGCCGGCCGCGACCGCGCCTGAGAGCGCGGCGAGGCGGGGTGAGAGCTTCAAGGGGGTTCGCTCCTGTTCCTAGGCGCGCAGCGCGGAGCCCGGTGGGGCCGCGAGGCGCGATGTAGCGATGAGGCGGGGTTACGGTCGGTCTCCGGAGCTGCCGGCGTGGCCCCGGTTCGACAGATCGACCGTCCGAGTCGCCGGGGGTCGGCGAACTCGCTGGAGCACAATCACATGGCCCCGGGCGCCGAGCAATGGGTGACGCGGAGAACCGGCTCCGGTCGATCTCCGCACTGATACCGCGGCTTCGGGTAGCCATGATCTTCTATAGCCCCTGATCAGGGCGAACGACTTCTTCAGTGGATGATGCTCGCCCGATACGCGGCTAATACCGCTGTTTGCTGATGGCGCCTACTCGCCCCTCGGTCGAGATGTTGAGGGGGCCTGGTCCTTGCGGGCCGCCGAGCGGAGCCGAACAGCCGGTCGGTGATCACCCGGAGTGGCCGCCATCGCCGCCGTTCGACCGATGCTGCGAAGCGTGCCGCCCGTCCCGGCGGTCAGCGCATGTGGGCGGTGGATGCAGCGCGGCGGGTGTCAGGAAGGACGGGCCGGGCGTCCGCCCGGCGGTCGGGTTGCAACAGTGGGAATCTGTCGGCAACTTTCGTCTACTGCGAAGAAAAGTAGTCACGGAGTCGACGAAAGCTATGGACACCCTGTGGGGAAGTTAGTAGTGTCAAGCATCATCAATATGTTTCGTCGAGATGAAGTACCGGCACGGTAGCTCTCGACAGTGGCCCTCGGGGTGGCGCAACACGCCCGGAGACCACGACCGGCCAGGGATGGCCACCCCGGGTCAACGCCACCACGGCGACTGGGCGCGCGGCACGCGCTACCGGGTCGACCGATGTCCGTACCCGACCACCCCACACCAGCTCCGTGGCACCACCGTGCCCGGCACCACGGCGGAATACGGCCCGCCGTCGAGGTCGTGGCAGCTAATCCACCACTGCGGACGACCGTGGCTTCGTGGCCACGGCCGGGGATCCCGTGCGGCCAGGGAGGGGCCGACGGGTCGGCAGCACCCCAGCGGCACCTCTGACGACACCTGACACCGACGGGCCACGCACGTTCCGCCCGGTTGTTCCCGGACCGTGAAAGAGGCATCCATGAACCCACATACACCGCGGGCTCGGCTCTCCGCGAGCCGGCTCCGGAGATCGGTGGCGGCCATCGCGACGATGGCGTTGCTGCTGACCGCCGCCCTGACCGGCTCCCCGGCGAACGCGCGTCCGACCGACACCGAGCGGTCGGCGACGGCCGGACCTCGATCCTCCTCGCAACTGCAAGCCCAGGTCCTGACCTGGACCGCCGGCGACAACTTCCTGTCGTACCTGTCGGCGCCGACCACCGCCACAGCCGGGCCGGCCACCCTGGTCTTCGAAAACAGCCGGGCTACCGGCAACACCACCGGAATGCAGCACACCCTCACGTTCGAGACGGGCGACCCGAGGTACAACAGCGACGTCGACGTCAACATCCTGGCGGATCCGACGGACAGCAACGGGGGCCGGTGGACCGTTGACGTGGTGCTCTCGCCCGGCACCTACCGGTACTTCTGCGCCATCCCAGGCCATGGCGGCATGACCGGGCTGCTGGTGGTCAGCGGCTCGTCGGACACCACGCCGCCCACGGTCAGCGTCACGGTGTCCGGGGAGAAGGACCCCACTGGGGCGTACGTGGGCAGCGCCACGGTCACCCTGTCGGCCACCGACAGCGGCTCAGGTGTGGAGCGGGTCGAGTACGCCCTGGACGGCGGCGCGTATGGCACCTACTCGGCGCCGGTGACGGTGAACCAGCCGGGTCAACACACGGTGAGTTACCGGGCCACGGACAAGGCGGGTAACACC
>NZ_JBLROB010000014.1:0-132762 GCF_047921475.1 Micromonospora sp. SL4-19 | reverse complement strand
GAAACGCCCGGCAACATTCCGAACCCGGAAGCTAAGCCCTCCAGCGCCGATGGTACTGCACTCGGGAGGGTGTGGGAGAGTAGGACACCGCCGGACAATCATTCCAGTCAGGGTCACCCTTCGGGGTGACCCTGACTGCGTTTCAGGACCCGTTCCTATGACGCCGGCGCAGAGAGCTTCGGGAACCCCCGCGTACGGCCCGCCCGGTCTCGTACCGTCGGTGCGGGACCGCTTGGCGAGTCCCGGCCGCGATCGGGGTGGCCCGGTCGGGCTACTGCTGATGGTTCGGCCGCACTGACCGTCAGGTGTCGCCGGAGGCAGGAGTGGTCATGAAGATCGGAATCATCGGGTCGGGGCACATCGGTGGGACTCTCACCCGTCGACTGCGGGCCCTGGGCCACGACGTGACCGTGACCAACTCGCGTGGACCGCAGAGCCTCACCGACCTGGCGGCGGAGACCGGCGCCACGGCCGGCACGCTCCCGGAGGCCGTGCAGGGGGCAGAGTTGGTCATCGTCGCCATTCCGGTCAAGGCGGTGCCGGACCTGCCGGCTGCGCTGTTCGACGGCAAGCTGGTCATCGACGCGGACAACTACTACCCGGAGCGGGACGGCAACATCCCTGACCTGCTCGACCGGAGCCTCAGCTCCAGCCGCTGGACCGCGGAGCACCTCGAGGGCGCGCGGGTGGTGAAGGTCTTCAACACCATCCGGGCCCCGCACCTGATGGACAACGGCAAGCCGGCCGGCGCGCCGAACCGGATCGCCCTGCCGGTGGCCGGCGACGACGCCAATGCCAAACGGGTGGTGATGGGGCTGGTGGACGAGCTGGGCTTCGATCCGGTGGACGGCGGCACGCTCGACGGGAGTTGGCGGCAGCAGCCGGGCACCCCGGTCTACGGCGCCGACCGCGACGCGGACGGCGTGCGGCAGGGGCTGGCCGAGGCCCGGCCCTGAGGGCGTACGGACGAAACGATGCCCGCCGGCTCTCGCCGGCGGGCATCCTCGGTCTTGACCTCGACGAGCGTCAGGCGGACGGCTTGGGGGCGCAGATGAAACGCGGCTCGGGGTCGTAGCGCCAGGTGAACTTCTCCCGCTTGAGGACCTTGCCGTCCTTCTTGATGACCCGGTAGGCGTCCTGCGCGAAGCCCACGCTGCCCTCCGCGGAGATGCAGCTGGGGCCGGGCTCCAGGTAGACGGTCTTCGGCTGGGTGATGTTCCGGCGGGGGCCGTACTCGGTCTTGACGCTGTCGTAGATCTTGGTGCTCCAGATCGACACGGTGATCGTGCTGGAGGTGTAGGACGTGTCGATCAGGACGCCGTACGGGGTGTTGTTGCGGAACTTGAAGTCCAGCTGCGGCCAGAAGATGGTCGACTCGATCACCGCGGGGTAGCGGCTGAAGTAGAACGAGTGCGGCTTGTGCTCGACATCCTCCAACCCGGCGTAGTAGGTCGCGTTGAACAGCGTCGTGGTGAACTGTGAGACTCCGCCGCCCACGCCCGGCACCAGCTTGCCGCCGACAATGGTCGGGGCGTCCTGGTAGCCCTGGTCGTATCCGCGCTCGCCGGTGTGGCCGTTGAGGGAGAAGGTCTCACCGGGCTTCACGATCGTGCCGTCCACGTCCTTGGCGGCCTGGACGATGTTCTGGCTGCGCGGCGAGGAGAGGCCACCGGGGAAACGGGTGGTGAAGGTGGAGACCCGCTCCCTGATGCCCAGCTCGGCCAGCTTCGCCTCGGTCAGCTCCGGCTCGGCCGGCTTCAGCTCGGCGGTCACCGTACGGCCGTCCGCCTTCGCCAGTGCGGCGAGCAGGTCCCGGCTGAGGGCGGACGCGTCGACCTGCCGGCCGGCCCGGCCGGGCACCACCTTCGGCTTGCCGCTGGCGATGGTCAGGCCGGCGTCCTTCGGCTCGATCTCAATCTTCGCCAGCTGATCGCCGAGGGCGGAGCGCAGCCGCTTCACGTCCACCCGGGGGGTCAGCTTGCCCGCGTCGTCCGTGGAGAAGCGCAGGCCGCGGGCGATCGCGGCGGGCGGGATGGTGACCGAGCCGCGGTCGGTGGAGAGCGTGACAGGGGCCGCCACAGCCGGCTCGGCCAGCTCGCTGACGAACCGGTCCACCTCCTCACGGCTGGTCGCCGGCCACTTCTCGACCAGCGGCACGGTCACCGGCCGGCCGGTGAGCCAGCCCGACTTGACCGCGTCGGCCGAACCGGTGGCGTCCACCGTCAGGGCGGGCTTCGGGTAGACCGGCTTCGGGGTGGTGCCGGTGAAGATGATGGCCGGCATGGTCATCTCTCGGCCCTGGTCGCCCATCGCGCGGCGCAGCGCGGCCTCCAGCCGGGCGGCGTCGACGGTGATCACCGGGTCGACCGTACGGGAGCCGACCAGGCGGCTCACCGGGTGCGCCTCGGCGGCGGAGGCCGCCGCCACCGTGGCGTCCACGTCGACCGTGAGCCCGACGTCGGCCGGCTTCAACTCGACGTGCTTCTCGCCCACGGTGACGCTGATCGGAGCCCCCAGCGCCGCCGACCGGCGGTCCAGCTCGGCGCGGAGCGCGTGGGCAGCCTCTGCCCGGCTCCGGCCGCCCAGCTCGGCGCCCAGCACCGTGGTGCCCCGGGGTACGTCCCCGGCGTACGCGTAGGCGCCCGCGCCCACGCCGGCGGCGAGCACGGCCGCGGCGATCCCGCCGGCGAGCAGGAGGCGGCCCCGCCGGGACCGCTTCGGGTTGCCGGACGGGCCCGGGGCCGGTGTGACGGCAGGTTCCGGCTCGTCGTCCGGCCAGCTCACCGCGGTGACCCGGACGGTGGGCCGGTCGTCGGCGGGCGGCAGTTTGTCGCCGTACAGCGTCACAGCAGAACCTCGATCGGGGAGTACCACGGGGGGACGCACTCCCGCCCGGAAGACACCTACGGTAACCAACGCTCGAGGCGGCCGGGAGTCTCCCGTCGGCGGTCGCCGAGGCGGCGTCTCGGCCGGTCGGCGCGGATGTCGCGCCTGTCACCCGCACCGGGTTTCCCGAGCAGGTGGCGGCCGTGGGACGGTGGGCGGGTGCAGACGGATGAGCGGGGCCTGGCGTACGGCGGTGGCTGGCTGGACCGGGCGGCGGCGCTGCGCACCGACCCGGGGTGGATCGCCGCCCGGCTGAGCGACCGGGAGGCCGTGCTGCTTCCGCTCTGGCGGGACAGCTGCCTGGTCTCGGCGGATCGGGTGCCGGTGCGACGGGCCGCCGTCGACGCCGCCGGGCTGCTCGCGGCCGCCGACGAGACGGTCTTCCTGGGGCTGGACGCGGGGCGGGCGGTCTTCGCCGTCGACCTCTCCGGCCGGCCCGAGGGGGAGGCGTTGGAGCTGGCCCAGGCGGCTGAGGCGGTGGACGTACGGGCCCTGGTGGGTGGGCTGGGTCCGGCCGACGCGGCCGTGCAGGCGTACGCCAAGGGGCTGCTGCACTGGCATCGGGGGCAGCGATACTGCGGCGGCTGTGGAGCGGCGACGATCGCGCGCGACGGCGGGCACACCCGTTCGTGCACCGGTGCCGGCTGCGGCCGGCTGCTCTTCCCCCGGATCGAGCCGGCGGTCATCGTGCTGGTCGAGGCGCCGGGTGAGCCCGAGCGCTGCCTGCTGGCCCGGCACCGGGGCGCGCCCGAGGGGTCGTTCTCGACGCTGGCCGGCTTCGTGGAGGTCGGCGAGAGCCTGGAGGACGCGGTCCGCCGGGAGCTGGCCGAGGAGGCCGGGGTGACCGTGGTCGAGGTGTCCTACCAGGGCTCGCAGGCATGGCCGTTCCCGGCGGGGCTGATGGTCGGCTTCCGGGCGACGGCCGCGTCCATGGAGGTCCGGGTGGACGGTGAGGAACTGGTGGAGGCGCGCTGGTTCACCCGGGAGGAATTGTGGGCGCGAGCGACGGACGGACGCCCGCCGGGCCGGATCGACTCGATCGACCACCATCTGTTGGGGTCGTGGTTGACCCGAGCGAGCTGATCCGTCGCACCGGACGGTCAGCCGCCTCGGCCGGACGGCTGAACCGGATATCACCCTCAGCGGTTTGCCAGCTGCCCGTTACCGAACTGTGACGTTCATCGGTCGTGTTCACCACTGGTGAAACGCGTCTGCCTCTATGTTCCAATCGCGATGGTTTATCCCGGGGTCCTTGCCGCCAGGATGTTAACTGTTGGTAACCATCGGCCATCTTGATATTCCAGGGGTATTACCGGCCAGTAGCAAGGGTCTTGTGACGTGTGTCGCTTCGCGAGAGCATCCAATCCGCGTACTGCGCCCGTCGGCACAACGGCGCCCGCAAGCCGCCCCACGCTTTCCCCTGTCCCGAGTCGCGCCCCGCGATCGGTCATGACACCCCCTTCGAGGAGGACCTCGTGAGTGAATCGGAAGGCCGCCAGATGCGCGGCGGCACCCGCTGGCGCCGCTTCGCCGCGTTGGCGATTCCCGCTACGGCCGTCGCCGGCGGCATTCTCTTCGGCATGGCCAACGGCGCCATCGCCGCCAACATCACCGTGTCCGGCACCTCGTTCAAGGTCGGTGCGGACCGGCTCGAAGGCGATGACTTCACGCAGTACGGCGGTGTCGTGTTCGAGAAGGGCAACCCGAGGCCGGTGCCGATCGCGGTCTCCGAGATCGGCCACGCGGACCTCTACAACCTGTGCCAGTCGGTCAGCGCGACCGTGCCCGGGACAGGCATACCCGTGGTGCTCCGGATCGAGGCCGGCCGTGGCAAGGAGCCCGCGACCGCGGACGACATGCTGATCTCGATGGAGTCGCTCAAGGGCGACGCGACATTCACGGAGATCAAGATTGGTCGGGACGCCAGCGACCTGAGCGGCGATGCTCCGGTGGGCTCGTTCGGCCAGAACGCCGATCATGTCACCATCCTCGGGCTTGAGCAGGTCGCCCGCTACACCACGGCCGGCACCTTCAACCTGAAGGGCCTGAACCTGAAGGTGTACGCGTTCGACAAGGCCGCTGGTAAGGAGTGCTTCTCCTGACCTGGCCGGGAGGTCCGCGGAGGGTGCCCTCCGCGGGCCTCCTGTCGTGTTCGGCAATCCCCTCGTATCACCGCACGGTTCGTAGGAGGAGTACGTGACGACCGCGGACGCGCAGCACGCCCGACCCGGAGGGGTGACGCGGGCCTGGCGCAGCTTCCGGCGCTGGCGGCGGAGCCGGCCGTTCTGGGGCGGCCTGTTCACCGTGCTCGCCGGGGCGGAGATCTTCGGCACCACCCAGGCGACCCTGGCCGGCCTCACGTTGAAGATGGGGCCGACCGGTTTCCTCGCCTGGCTGATCCCCACCATCCTGGTGGCCTGCGGTCTGTTCATGTGGTTCAGCCCGCAGCAGCGGATGTTCTATGCGGTCATCGCGGCCGTGACGGCGGTCTACTCGCTGATCGGGGTCAACCTCGGCGGTTTCGGCCTCGGCATGCTGCTGGGCATCGTGGGGGCTGGGCTCGGCTTCGCGTGGGTGCCCGACCGCCGGGCGGCCACCGCCACGGAGCCCGAACCGGCTGCCGACGCCGAGTCGCAGGAGGGCGACGAGTTCGAGGAGGACCTGACCCTCGTCGACGAGCTGCTGCCCCGGCAGCGCGAGGAGGACACCACCGGCATCCTCACCGACACGCTGCCCGAGCCGCGTAACCCGCTGCGCGAAGGGGCCCCGACGGAGCCACCGACCGGTGCCGCCGACCCCACTCAGGCCGGCCCGGACACGCCCCCGGGGAGGCACCGCGACCCGAGGTTGTACGCGATCCTCCTGGGGCTCACCACCGTCTCCATGGCCGGTCTGCTCGCGCTGCGGGGTGAGGAGCCCGCCATCGCCGCGCCCGCCTGCCCGACGCCCAGCGCGGCCGCCCCGAGCCCGACCGCCTCCGCCTCGGCCAGCCCAAGTCCGGAGCCGGCGGAGAAGAGCTCGGACGGCAACCTGCTGACCGACAGCATCGACGGGATCACCGGCCTGGTCACCGGCGGGCACTCCGGCGACGCCGGCAGCGAGCCCTCGCCCGCTCCGGGGGCGAACGACTCGGCCGGCCTCGCGGTGGTCGCCGAGCCGGTGGCGACCGAGACCTCCGCCGGCACCACCCCCACCGTGAGCGCCACCCCCACCAGCGCGGCGCCGGAGCCGAGCAGCAGCTCCTCGGCGAAGCCCTCCGCGCCGGCGGAGCCGAACACCGACCCGTGCGCCAGCCCGGCCCCGACCAAGCCGAAGCCGGCCGAGCCGGGCAAGCCGTTGCCCCGGATCGCGGCCGACCCGGGCCAGCCCCGGGCCGCCGCCCAGCCCTCGAAGCTCACCGGCTCCAAGCTCACCATGACCGGGCTCCGCTTCGACGGCATCGTCGAGCTGCCGACCCGTGCCGGCACGCTCAAGTGCCTGAAGTTCAGCATGGACAGGGCCGTGACGGACGACTTCGTCCTCCGGGCCGACGGCCCGGCCGGCAAGACCCAGCGCTACCGCAGCGACCAGCTGACCGTGCAGGGTGATGTCGCCTTCTACACCACCCGGTTCGTCGGCTGGCTGGCCGGCGTCAAGATCACGCTGACCCCGGACCTGCCGCTCCCGGACGGCCTCCCGATCCCCTCGCCGGTGCCCGTCACCTTCACCGACCCGGAGATCGACCTGGCGTTCGTCGACTCGCACACGCTCACCGCCAAGCCGAAGCTCACGCTCGACCTGGCCTGATCCTCGACGGGTACGCGAAACGGCCGGGAGCCGGAGAACATCTCCGACTCCCGGCCGTTGGTCGTCTCAGAGCCGGGCCAGCGCCCGGCGCAGCGGGTCGAGCCCCAGCGAGCCCAGGTCGAGCGCCTGGCGGTGGAACTCCTTGAGGTCGAAGTCGGCGCCCTTGCGGGCCTTCGCCTCGTCCCGGGCCTCGAGCCAGATCCGCTCGCCCACCTTGTACGAGGGGGCCTGCCCCGGCCAGCCCAGGTAGCGGTTCAGCTCGAAGCGCAGGTTCTCGTCCGGCACGCGGCAGTGCGCCCGCATGAACTCCCAGCCCAGCTCCGGCGTCCACCGCTCGCCCGGGTGGAAGCCGAACGGGTTGTCCTTCGGGATCTCCAGCTCCAGGTGCATGCCGATGTCGACGATCACCCGGGCCGCGCGGAACGCCTGCCCGTCGAGCATGCCGAGCTTGTCCCCCGGGTCCTCGAGGTAGCCCAGGTCGTCCATCAGCCGCTCGGAGTAGAGCGCCCAACCCTCACCGTGCCCGGAGACCCAGCAGAGCAGCCGCTGCCAACGGTTGAGCAGGTCGGCCCGGACCGCGGTCTGGGCGACCTGGAGGTGGTGGCCCGGCACGCCCTCGTGGTAGACCGTGGTCACCTCCCGCCAGGTGGAGAAGTCGGTGATGCCCTGCGGCACCGCCCACCACATCCGGCCCGGCCGCGAGAAGTCCTCGCTCGGGCCGGTGTAGTAGATCGCGCCGTCACTGGTCGGGGCGAGGCAGCACTCGATCCGGCGGACCTGCTCCGGGATGTCGAAGTGGGTGCCGTGCAGCTCGCTGATCGCCTTGTCGGCGAGCGCCTGCATCCAGTCCCGGAACGCCTCCTTGCCCTGGATCGTCCGGGCCGGGTCGGCGTCCAGCGCCCTGACAGCGTCGTCGACACTGGCACCGGGACCCACGATGCGCCCGGCCACCACTCGCATTTCGGCCTCGAGGCGGGCCAGCTCCGCGAACCCCCAGGCGTACGTCTCGTCGAGGTCGACCTTGGCGCCGAGGAAGTACTGCGAGGCCAGCTCGTACCGCTCCCGGCCGGCGGCCTGCTTCTGCCGGCCATGGGGGGCAAGCTCGGTGCGGAGGAACTGCCCGAACCCGGCGGTGGCCGCGGTCGCGGCGGCGGCGCCCTTGCGCAGCTCGGCCCCGAGCGCGCCGTCGGCACCGAGCCGCTCGGCCAGGCCGTGGAAGAAGTTGTCGCCGTTCGGGTCGGTCCAGATGTCGCACTGCTTGGCGACCTCGACCAGCTGCACCTGTGAGCTGATCTTCCCGGCCGCGGCCGACTCGCGCAGCGTCCGCTTGTAGCCCTCCAGGGCGGCGGGGAAGCGGTTGAGCCGGGTGGCGATGTTGGCCTTGGCGTCGTCGCCCTCGGTCGGCATGAGGTCGAAGATCATGCGGATCTCGTGCAGCCCGCTGGCGATCACGTTGACCTCGCTGGCGGTCTCGCCCGCTTCGTACCGGGCGAGATCCAGGCCGAGGCGCTCCTGCATCGCCTCCTTGGCGGTCCGCTCGGCCTCCGAGTCGGGCTCGGTCACGTCGAGGTCGACGAGGGTGCGTCGGACCAGGTCGGCGCGGGCCGCGTATCCCTCCGGAGAGAGGTCGTCGAGCTGGTCGTCGTAGCCGGCGATGCCGACATAGGTGGCGCCGGTCGGGCTCAGCGGGGCCCAGTCGGCCACGTACCGGTTGGCGAGGTCATCGATTCGTCCCACGCTGCGACCCTACGTGACCCCGGCGCCTCGTTGTCGACCGTGTTTGCCGTGTTCAGGGCGGCAGCTGTGCCGGATCGAAGTCGGTCGGAACGGCGGTTGCCGTGACGGTCGACACGGCGTCCGATTTTCGCGGGACTTCGTCGTACCCCTGCGGCAGAGTGTCAGGGGTGACGGCGGACTTGACTCCTGACCGGGCGGCGCTGCGGAGCTGGCTGCCCGGTTTTCTCGCGCTCGGGGTGATCTGGGGTTCCAGCTTCCTCTTCATCAAGGTCGGGGTGACGGAGCTGCACCCGTGGCACCTCACCCTCTACCGGGTGGCCACCGGCGCGGCGACCCTGCTGGTGGTGCTGGCCGTGCTGCGTGACCGCCTGCCGCGGGAACCCCGGATCTGGGCGCACCTGCTGGTGGTCGCCGCCTTCGGCGTAACCCTGCCGTTCACCCTGTTCGGCTTCGGCGAGCAGCGGGTGGAGTCGATGCTCGCCGGCATCTGGAACGCCACCACGCCACTGATCGTGCTGCCGCTGGCGGTGCTGGTCTTCCGCACCGAGCGGCTGACCGTGCGGCGGGCGGTCGGGCTCGGGCTGGGCTTCGCCGGTGTGCTGGTGGTCCTCGGCGTCTGGGAGGGCGTGGGCGGGTCGCACTTCATCGGCCAGCTCATGTGCCTGGGAGCGGCAGCCTGCTACGGCGTGGCGATCCCGTACCAGAAGAAGTTCATCGCGGGCAGTGCATATTCCGGCCTGTCGCTGTCGGCGGCGCAGCTGCTGGTCGCGACGGCGCAGCTCGCGGTGGTCGCGCCGCTGATGGCTGGGGCGCCGCCGGTGCCCACCGGCCTGTCCGCGCGGGTGGTTGCCAGCGTGCTGGCACTCGGCGCGCTCGGCACCGGGCTGGCTTTCGTGATCAACCTGCGCAACATCCGGGTGGCCGGGGCGAGCACGGCGTCCACCGTCACGTACCTGATCCCGGTCTTCGCGGTGCTGGTCGGCGCCGTGGTGCTCGGCGAGCGGATGAACTGGCACCAGCCGGTGGGCGCGCTGATCGTGCTGCTCGGCGTGGCGGTGGCGCAGGGGGTCCTGGGCCGGCGCCGGGCGCGCCGAGCTGTCGCCGCTCCCGACGTGCCGGCCGCCGCGCCACCACCCGCTGAGCCGGCCCTCGGCCGCTGAGCCGGCCGCCACGCCGGCCCCTGGTGTCGTCAGCAGACCGGCGAGGGTGCGGTGTCCGGGCGGGTCAGCGGCGGGTGCCCGCCCACTTGACCAGGCGATCCGCCTTCCAGGTGTTGACCACCCGGTTCGCCGGGACGCCGCAGAGCGCCGCGCGTTCGCAGCCGAAGCGCTGCCAGTCCAGCTGGCCAGGCGCGTGCGCGTCGGTGTTGATGGCGAACCGGCAGCCGGCCTCCAGGGCGCGGCGGATCAGCCGCTTCGGCGGATCCTGCCGCTCCGGACGGGAGTTGATCTCGACGGCCACGCCGTGGTCCGCGCAGGCCGCGAAGACCGCGTCCGCGTCGAAGTCGCTCTCCGCGCGGGTACGTGCGCGGTGCCCCCGGTCGCCCGGTCCCATCACCCCCGCCGGGCGGGACGACACCATCCGGCCGGTGCAGTGGCCGAGGATGTCCAGGTGCGGGTTGGCGATCGCGGCCAGCATCCGCCGGGTCATCTTTGCCCGGTCGTCGTTCAGGCCGCTGTGCACCGAGCCGACCACCACGTCGAGCCGGGCGAGGAGTTCCTCGTCCTGGTCCAGCGACCCGTCCGCGAGGATGTCCACCTCGATGCCGGTGAGGATGCGGAAGCCCTTGGGGAGGGCGTCGTTCACCGCGGCCACGTGGTCGAGCTGCTTGCGCAGCCGCTCCGCGGTCAGCCCCCGGGCCACCTTCAACCGGGGTGAGTGGTCGGTCAGCACCAGATACTCGTGCCCCAGTTCGACCGCCGCCAGGGCCATCTCCTCGATCGGTGATCCACCGTCCGACCAGTCGGAGTGGGTGTGGCAGTCACCGCGCAGCGCGTCCCGCAGCGCCGCGGCCGCCGCGTCCAGGTCGGTGCCCTCGGTGGCGACCAGGCGGCGCAGGTAGACGGGCTCCTCGCCGGCCAGCGACTCGGCCACGCAGCGGGCGGTGACGTCGCCGACCCCGGCCAGCTCGGTCAGCTTGCCGTTGTGCGCGCGCTCGGCCACCTCCCCGGCAGGCAGCGCGGCGAGCGCGTTGGCCGCCGACCGGAACGCCCGGACCCGATAGGTGGCCTCATTCGCCCTCTCCAGCAGGAACGCGATCCGACGCAGGTCGGCGATGGGATCCCGGGCACTCATGCTCTGCAACCTACGCGTCCGTGTCGCCGGTCGCCGACTGTCGCGCGAAGTGTCGGGAGTGGACGGCGGTCAGCCGGCGCCGCTGGTCGTGGCCGGGGCCTTCGGGCAGCCATGGCGGCGCTGCCACGCGGTCACCTCGGCGGCCGGCCCGCGGTTGCCCCGCTTCCGCCACGAGTTCAGGTACGGGGCCGGCCAGATAACGCCCCGGCGGATCCACCAGTCGTCGTGGCCCTGGCACTCGGGGGAGAGGCCGAAGTGCAGGTGGCACACGTTGTTGGCGTTGCCGGTGTGCCCGACCTTGCCGAGCAGTTGGCCGGCGCGGACGCGTACGCCCGGGTCGATGCCGTCGGCGACGGCGCTCAGATGCGACCCGTAGTACCGAACCCCGTCGTCGCCGAGCAGGGAGACCGACAGGCCCCCGTTGTAGGGCCCGAGCGGGCCGCGCTTGGTGAACCGGTCCACCCGGCTCACCTCGAGGACCTGACCGTCGGTGACCGCGACGAACGGCTCGCCGCAGTCGGCGAAGATGTCCGTCCCCGGGTACGCCGAGTGCGTCGGGTGGTAGGCGACGTTTTTCGCGTCGACCGGGAAGACGTGCCGCAGCGGCGCTCGGGTCGGCGACGCCGCGGGGGACGCGGATGTCGGCGACGCCGCAGGGGACGCGGATGCCGGCGCCGCGCCGGGCCCGGGGGTGCCCTGCCCGGCGGTGGCCGCGGCGCTCGGACTCTCCGTCACGTGGCCCGCCGTGGCCGTCGGCCGGTCGGTGGCGCATGCCGCCAGGACCGGCACGAGCAGCAGCAGGATCGGGTACGCCGACCGCGGCCGGCGTCCGATCGATCGCGAGCGCATCCGGTCATCCTGGCAGACCACTACCGTAGGGACGAACGCCGTGCCCGTTCCGCGTCCGTCCGGGACCCGGGACGGTAGCTCTGCGTGACGCCGGTACGTCCACCGTCGGTGAAGGGAGCAGGGGCTATGAACGGGTGGCACGCCGTACCCGGTGGGCCCGGCCCGGGCCCGGCCCGCCCGGTGCCGCGTACCCCCTCGGGGCTCTTCCCCGCCGGGGCTCCGATGCGGCCGACCTGGCGCGAGCCGTACCCGGTCACCGGCGGCGGCGTCGCGGCCGGCGCCGTGACCGCCTTTGCCTGGCTGCTCCTGTTCGGCCTGCTCGGAGACGATGTGCCCAGCTACGCATGGTGGACGGTGCTCGCCGGCGGGCTGGCCTGGCTGGCCGCCGGAGTGCTGGTCCGGTACGGCGACCGGGGGGTGGCCACCGGGATCGCGATCGTCACCGCCGGTGGGTGGAGCCTCGCCGCGGCCATCGTCGCGGTTCGCTGGGCGCAGGCCGGAGACTGGCCGCTCTGGTGACCATGCGTGGCTGCTCCACTGCGCAGCGAAGGCCGTCTTGACGTACGCGCGGTGACGGTTCACGCTCGCGTGTATGGCCTGGACCACCCCGCCGCGGCTCGACCCCGAGCGGAGCCGTCGCCGTCTGCAACTCCTCGCCGAGTTGGCCGGTGCTCGCACCGTACGTCAGCGCGAGCGGCCGCAGCGGGCCCGTACCGAGCGCCTGCGTCAGCTCATCGCCACCCGCCGGCGCATCGCCGGCTGACCGACTTTCTCCAGGAACGGCCGGCCCTTCGGGGCGTTGACCGGTCGCCTGCCGACCCGACCGGTTAACGTGCACGCGTGACGAGTCGGCGTGCTGCCGAGGCCAATTTGGGGGGACCGTGTCGTACTTCGCTGCTGCCGTGGCGCGCGTCGAGGGCAGCTGGACCGCCGACGAGGTGAACCTACGGGGTGCCACCGACATCGACGAGGTCGCCGACCGGCTCCGCGACGTCGAGCCGGACGCCGACCTGTCCCTGCTCTTCGTCGAGGCCGACGATACGTACCTGGTGATCCTGCGCTTGGACGACGGGGAGGACCTGCGGGTCTTCGGCTCCGACTCCGCGTACGCCGAGGAGTCCCGGCTCGGTGCCCTGCTGGTCGGTGACCTGAAGACATCGGTCACCGGGCTGGAGGACACCGACGAGCCGCGGGCGGCCACCGGCGGCGACGACGAGAACGAGCAGCCGGCGGTGGACCCGGAGGCCGACCCGGTGGGCGACGCGGACATGCTCGCCGATCTGGGCATCTCGGCGCAGAAGCTGCTGTCCCTCTGCGGCCACGAGGGGATGATGCCGGCCGACGTCACCGCCGAGATCTGCCAGGTGCTCGGCTGCGCGGACGAGGTCGAGGAGCTGCGTGGGATCTGAGCCGCCCGCATCGGTGCCGTCCGGCGGCGGGGAGCCGGCCGACGTCACCGATCCGGCGCTGGAGACCGTACGCCCCGGACAACCCACCCCGGGCGCGGTGGGCCGGGTCGGCCCCGGCGCGGACGAGGGGCTGGCCAATCCGGGTGGCACAGGCCGCCGGCGGCGGCACGAGCTGTGGATGCGGCGGGCCCTGGAGGTCGCGGTGACCGGACCGGACAGCCGCCCGGCGGAGGACGGCGAGGCCGCCGTCGACGACGTCCCGGTCGGCGCGATCGTCTACGGCCCGGACGGCGCCGAACTGGCGATCGGGCGCAACGAGCGGGAGCTGACCGGGGACCCGACCGCCCACGCCGAGGTGCTGGCGCTGCGCCGGGCCGCCGAGCGGCTGGGCACCTGGCGGCTGGCGGGCTGCACCCTGGTGGTGACGCTGGAGCCGTGCACGATGTGCGCGGGCGCGATCGCGCTGGCCCGGATCTCGGCGGTGGTGTTCGGTGCCTGGGAGCCCAAGACCGGTGCGGTCGGCTCGCTCTGGGACGTGCTGCGTGACCGCCGCGTCACCCACCGCCCCGAGGTCTACGGCGGGGTGCTGGAGACGGAGAGCGGGGCGCTTCTGCGTGCCTTCTTCCGCTGACCCGCTGGGTCAGGCGGGCACGGCGGCGGGGCGCAGCAGGGTGGCGGCGACCGCTCGGGCCGTGTCGGTCCACGCGGTGGGACGCAGGGTTGCCGGGTCCAGTCGGACGATCGACCGGGTTCCGTCGGCGTACCGGGTGTGGCCGTCCATCGAGCGGAACTCGAAGGCGTACCGCGCGCTGCTGGTGCCGAAGTGTTCGAGCCAGAAGTGCACGGCCACCGGCCCGGTCCCGGTGATCGGGGTCCGGTAGCTGATGGTGAACTCGCGTACCGCGTGGAACACGTCGGGGGAGCTGTGCTGCCCGCCCTGGAAGGAGATGCCGCGATCGGTCCAGTACGGCGTCAGGGCCCGCTCCAGCAGCACCGCGTACCGGGCGTTGTGCAGGATGCCCATGGCGTCGAGATCGTCGAAGTGCACCGTGACGTGCTCGACGTGACCGAACTCGACGACAGGGCCGCCGACGGTGGCGTGGCTCATGAGAAACCTTCCGATAGCAGGGTCGGATCGGGGCACAGCGCCCGTAGGCGGCTCAGCAGGCCCTGGCGGGCGTGCCGGTAGGTGGTCTCGGGGTCCATCAGCCGGGACCGCATCACGGCGCTGATCCCGAACGCGTCGATCTCGTACGCCAACTGCGGGACGTCGACGCCGGCGGGGAGTTCGCCGAGGTCGACCGCCTCCCGGACGAGGCGTTCGAGGAAGGTGGTCCAGTCGTGGAACGCCTCGGCGAGCCGGTCCCGGACCGGTCCGGGACGGGCGTTGTACTCGAACTCGGCGTTGGCGAAGAAGCAGCCGCCGGGGAGCACCCGCGCGGCGTAGAAATCGATCCGGGCCTCGTGCACGGCCCGGAGTCGTCGTACGCCCCGGGGGGCGCGCAGGGCCGGCTGGATGATCCGCTCCTGCCACTGCGCCACGGCCCGGTCGACGGTGGCCAGCTGGAGGGCCTCCTTGGACCGCCAGTGCGCGAACAGGCCGGATTTGCTCACGCCGAGCGTGTCGGCGAGTTGTGCGAGGGACAGCCCGTGCAGGCCGGCCTCGGTGGCCAGGACCACGGCCGCGTCCAGGACTGCGGTCCGGGTGCGTTCGCCACGGGCGACGCGGCCGTCGGAGGTCATGCAGGCAGCCTAGCCGAAAAAAGCACGACCGGTCGTATTTATTTTTGTGACCCGGAACGCGGCCGCCCCGCCACTTGACCGTGGCGGGGCGGTTGAGGATTCGAACGGGTCAGGCGATGACGGTGTCGAGGGCGACCTCGACCATCTGGCTGAAGGTCTGCTCGCGCTCCGCGGAGGTGGTCTTCTCGCCGGTCTTGATGTGGTCGCTGACGGTCAGGATGGTCAGCGCGCGGGCCTTGAACCGGGCGGCGATCGTGTAGAGCGCCGCCGACTCCATCTCCACCGCCAGCACGCCGTAGTCGGCCAGGGTGTCGTAGAGGTCCGGCCGGTCGGTGTAGAAGGCGTCCGCCGCCAGGATCGGGCCGACGTGCATGGTGATGCCGCGCCGCTCGGCCACCTCGACCGAGGTGCGCAGCAGCCCGAAGTCGGCGACCGGGGCGTAGTCGATCAGCCCGTCGAAGCGCATCCGGTTCATGTTCGAGTCGGTGGACGACCCGATCGCGGCGATCACGTCCCGCAGTTGGAGGTCCTCACTGAGGGCGCCGCAGGAGCCGACCCGGATCAGCGTCTTGACGCCGTACTCGTTGATCAGCTCGTGGGCGTAGATGGAGGCGGAGGGCATGCCCATGCCGGAGCCCTGGACGGAGACCTCGACGCCGTTCCAGCGGCCGGTGAAGCCCAACATGCCGCGGACCGTCGTGTAACACCGGGCGTCCTCGAGGTAGGTCTCCGCGATCCACTTGGCCCGCAGCGGGTCACCCGGCATCAGGACCCGCTCGGCGATCTCTCCCGGCTCAGCGCCGATGTGCGTACTCATGACAGAGATCCTGCCAGGCCGGGCCGGGGGACACCGGTTCGGTATCCAGACCGATGGTCCTGTACCCTACTCGGCGGTGGTGTGTCCGAGTGGCCTAAGGAGCACGCCTCGAAAGCGTGTGAGGGTTTACGCCCTCCGCGGGTTCAAATCCCGCCGCCACCGCTCGTGAATGCGAGGCGCCCGGTCGATCCTGACGGATCGGCCGGGCGTTCCGCTTTCGGAGACAGTTCTATCGAGGCCGCGGGCCCGCCAAAAAGTCGCTCGCCAGTCTCGGGCGCCGCTGCTTGACTTCACCGCGTGATCGACGATGAGCGGTTACGTGCGGGGCTGGCCGACGCCTGGGGCGTCACCGACGCGACGGTGGAGGCGCACCACGGCGGCATGAACTCGGCGACGTGGTTCGTCACCGCAGGCGGCGAGCGATGGGTCGCCAAGGCCGTCGTGCCGGGCTCGCGCCGTTCCTTCCTGGGTGGCCTCACCGTCGCCGGTCACGTCCAAGCGGCCGGAGTCCCGGCGGGCGCTCCCGTGCCGACCAGGCAAGGGCGCGTCGTCGCCGACCTCGACGGGGTCCCGCTCGCGTTGCTGCGGTGGGTGGTCGGCGAGGAACTGTCCGGCCGCACTCGGACTGAGCAGCGATTGATCGGTTCGACCCTCGGCCGGGTGCACGAGGCGTTGCGGGACGTGCGGGTCGCCGACGCCGACCGGTTCCACTGGGTGGACGGCGCAGCGGCGCACCTGGCGCTCCGGCCCTGGGTCCGGCCGGCGGTCGGGGCCGCCGTGGCGGCGTACGACGCTCTTGATCCTGGCACGCTCACCTGGGGCCTGCTGCACACCGATCCCGCGCCGGAGGCCTTCCGGCTGGACGGTCCGTCCGGGACCTGCGGCCTGATCGACTGGAGCGTGGCGATCAGCGGTCCGCTGCTCTACGACCTCGCCTCCGCGGTGATGTACGTCGGAGGCCCACAACGGGCCGACTGCCTGGTCGAGTCGTATCTGGCGTGCCGGACCGTCACCCGGGCGGAGGTGGACCGTGGGTTGCCGGCCATGCTGCGGTTCCGCTGGGCGGTGCAGGCGGACTATTTCGCCCGCCGCCTGGCCACCGGCGACCTGACCGGGATCGCGAGCGACGCCGACAACGAGAAGGGCCTGGCGGACGCCCGCCGCCGGCTGGACCCCGCGTCCGGTCAGCAGGGGCCGTAGCCCTCGTCGAAGAGGCGGCGGGCCCAGTCCGCGTACCCGGCGATGATCTTCTGGACGGTGACGCCGTCATGCAGGAAGAGGTACGCCCGGTCGCCGTCGCGGGCGAGCAGCCCGTCGAACCGGTACGTCCCCTCGGGTGCGAGCAACTCGTCCGCCGACGGGTGGGCGGCGCGTACCTCGTCGACCGGCGTGCCGACGGTGATCCCCTCGGGCGTGCTCATCGGGTCGCCGAGCCAGAGCAGGACGAGGCGGTCGTCGACGAAGATCGGACTGACCGTCTCGTGCCCGGTGAGCGTCGGGCCGCAGGCGTCCACGTCGGTACGCAGCACCCCGCGCCGGGTCAGCTCCGCCTCGGTGACGCCGAACTCGGCGTTGCGCAGCCCGTCGAGGCTGACCACCTCGGCGGCCCCGACCGGTCGGGCCGACGTGTCCGGCCCCGGCGGTCGGGCGCCGCTGCCGGCGATCCAGGCGGCCGCCATCAGCGCGGCGATGAATCCGAATTGTCGAAGCTTCATGCACTCCCCCAGTCCCCAACGGGACCGGGGCGATGAGGTTGCTGGTGCCGGGCGGATTGCCGCAGTTCCCACTCTTCGGCCAGGTCGTCCCAGTAGTCGGCGGAGAGACCGCGCCGGCCGTGCGCCAGCCAGCCGGCCGTGTCTCGTTCCAGGTGCAGGCCCAGCTCGGCGAAGGGGTCGATCCAGGGGCCGGGCTCGGCGCCCAGCTGGACGAGCGCCGCATTGATCGGCCACTCGGCGCGCGGCCCGTCCAGCGCGCCGTCGAAGCGCGGCCCCCAGCTCACCTCGCCGCCCAGCCAGACCACCGCCGACTGGTGGCCCAGCCCGCCGGCGAACTCCGCCTCCAGGTACGCCACCGGCCCCTGCCGTGACCAGCGGGCCAGCAGCTCCGACAACTCCAGTTCGGCTGGCGGCCATAATTCGGCCTCCGCGCCGCCAGGCGGCGCTCCGGACCGAATGAAGGCCGGTCTGTCGCCGCGCCGCGACCTGGAGCCGTCGTCCGACAACGCCAGTTCGGCGCGTCTGTCGCCGCGCCGCGACCTGGAGCCGTCGTCGGCCAGGGCCGGCGAGAGGATCAGTCGGAAGGGGTCCGCCGCGGACGGTTCGCCGGTGGCGAAGTCGGGCAGCCCGCCGGTCAGCTCCTCGACGAGCTGCGGGGTGACCGGCAGCAGCGCGAAGTCCTGGCGGAGCGCGGCGAGGACCGCGTGGTCCAGGTCGACGGTCTGCTCGCGGAGCAGCTCGACGTCGGCGACGACCGCGCTGAGCTGGTAACTCATCCGATCCTCTCGGCGTCCACAGGCTGTGGATGGAACATGTGTACGACGGCTCGTCAGTCCTGAGCGGGCGGTGGGGAGTCGGTCATCCCGAAGGCCGTCACCGTCGCGCCCACCCGGACCGTACCGGGGTTGGGCGTTCTGTGGCACGATCGCTCCCCGTGCGCCTTCCGCGTGTGCTGCTGCTGGTGTCCGCCGCGACGGGCGCGTTCGCTGTGCTGGCGACGCTGTTCTCCGAGACGCGGGCAGCCCTGCAGTCCAGCCTGGTCGCCGCCGTCGCGTTCCTCGGGTACGTGCTGCTGGCCGGCCCGGCGCCGGGTGTGCGGCGGGCGCTGGCCGCAGGCATCGGGCTGTTCGCGGCGGTGATGGCCCTGAAACTGTGGTGGCTTCCCGAGCCGCCGGCCGATGCCGGCTGGCTCATTCCCTTCTACGCGCCGCTGGACGGTGGCGCCCCAGTGGATCTGCACCTGCCAGCCCGCCTCGACCACCTACGTCAGACGATCGAGCAGGACCGGATCGCCGCGGTGGGGCTGCTGCTCGGGGTGCTCTGTCTCGCGGTCGCGGTGCTCGCCCTGCCCGTACAACACCGGCCGAGGCGCACCCTGCTGGCCCGGGTCGTCGCCGTGCTGCTGCTGGTCGTGGTCGCTGTGGACGTCGGGGATCGGGTGAACGATGCCCCGCTGCTCGGCGCGTTCGGCGTCGGCTGGTCTGCGCTGCTGGCGACTCTGGCCGCAGCCGGGATGCTGGCCGCGGCGGGCCGGCGCTCCGACCGGTTCGTGCTGGTGCCGCTCGGGGCGTTGCTGATCGCCGGGACGGCCGCCGCCGACTTCGCCGGCATCATCTCCGCCTGGTCGTCCTGGTGGTCGTTAACTGATGCCAGTCGCGATGCCTTCCTCTCGGTCGGCGTCGCCGGGTCGGTGGGCGGATGGACAGACGTGTCCGCTGCGGTACAGGTCGCGATGGCCCTCGCCGGGCCGACCCTGCTCGCGCTCGGCGCACTGCACGCCTCCCGCGACACCTCAGCCGCCGACCGCCAGTAGTCGCCGATCGCCAGTAGTCGGCGCTCGGCCGACCGTTCGTCTACGGTCGCCGCTCACGAACGAGACGACAAGTGAGACGAAGGCAGGACGGCGCCCGGGCTTCTTCCGTTGACCACCGCGTTCCGGCCGGTAGTGCCTAATGGCGCGGCGGCCCAGGAAGGGCGTCAAATCACGGCATATCGAAGCGGTAGCTCACCTGACTTGCCAAGGCTCACAGGCGTTTACCTGGGCATAGTCATCCGTCCGGCCAAGTGCGCTCTGAGGAAAAGTCTTCCTATGATCGCTCCACTCAAGATCGGGTGACCCCCTCACCCTCCTTCGAAAGGCCCGGGATGCATTCCAGGTTGGGCAGACGTTCCCTCATCGTTACAACAGCGACCAGCCTCGCCGCGGCGTTCGGTGCGGTCCTCGCGCCGAGCGCGGCGGCGGCGGCCGAAGGTCCCAACCTCAGCTACGTCGTCAACGCCGTCGGCAAGGCGCAGACGACTGACGCCGCCGCCGCGGTCACCGAGGCCGGCGGCCAGGTGATGATCTCGTACGCGCAGATCGGCGTGGTCATCGCTCGCTCCACCGACCCCACGTTCGCCCAGAAGGTGAAGACGGTCGCGCACGGCGGCGCCGTCCTCTCCGCGGGTGCCACTCGGACCGCCGCTCTGCCCGCAATGGCCGAGGACACCGAGGCAGTCGACGCCTACACGCCGGACGCCTTGGAGAACGCGACCCGGCAGAGCGACATGATCCTCATCGGCGCCCGTGCGGCCCACGAGGTCAACCTGGGCAGTTCGACGGTCACTGTCGGCGTCTTGGACGACGGCATCGACGCCAACCACCAGGATCTCGCCCCGGTGGTGGACCAGTCGAAGTCGGTGAACTGCGTCGGCACCGGCGCTCCGGACACCACGCCGGGTGCGTGGCGGCCCACCAGCCTCAGCGCCGACTACCACGGTACGCACGTCGCCGGGACCATCGCCGCGGCGAAGAACGGCGTCGGCCTCGTCGGCGTCGCGCCCGGCGTGAAGCTGGCCGCCATCAAGGTCGTCAACCCGGACGGCTTCATCTACCCGGAGTACGCGATCTGCGGCTTCATCTGGGCGGCCGAGCACAACATCCAGGTCACGAACAACAGCTATTACGTCGACCCGTGGCTGTACTGGTGTGAGAGCCAGGCCGACCAGGCGCCGATTGTCGAGGCGGTCCGGCGCGCGGTGGACTACACCACCGAGCACGGCATCCTCAACGTCGCCGCGGCGGGCAACGAGAACCAGGACCTCGCCAACAAGACGGTCGACACGACCAGCCCGGACGACACCAACCCGGTCCGGCGTACCCTCGACCCGAGCTGCCTCGACCTGCCGTCGGAGCTGCCCAACGTGGTGTCGGTGTCGTCGACCACCCAGCCCACCGCCCCCGCGAACGCGGTCGGGCCGTGGTACGCGGGTCTGACCACTCAGCCGGCGCGCTCGTCGTTCTCCAGCTTCGGGCTCGGGGCCGTGGACGTGGCCGCTCCCGGATCGAGCATCTACTCCACCTCGCCGTCGACCGGGGTGGCCAGCTACCGGACGCTGTCCGGCACCTCGATGGCCTCGCCGCACGTGGCCGGCGTCGCCGCGCTGCTGGTGTCCAAGCACCCCGGGGCCACTCCCGACTACATCGCGGAGCTGCTGCGCAAGCAGGCCATTCCGCTGGCCTGCCCCACCTCCGGCACCGACTACACCCAGGGCCGGTGCAAGGTTGACCCGAACAACCCGAAGGTCAACGGCTTCTTCGGTCACGGCTTGGTCAACGCCTACAAGGCGGTCACCGAGGACGAGGACGTGACCGCGCCGACCGTCAAGGTCACCGGGGTCAGCCAGGGTCAGCAGATCACCCTTGGCCAGTCGGTGGCCCCGGGCTGCTCGACCACCGACAGCGACAGCGGCGTCGCCGCGCAGGCTGCTCTGTCCGTCACCGGCGGCCCGATCGGCTACTTCACCGCCACCTGCTCCGGTGCTCGGGACCGTGCCGGCAACAAGGCCGCCCCGGTCAGCGTCACCTACCAGGTGGTCTACGACTGGCAGACCTTCGGGTCGCCGGTCAGCGCCGACAAGGTCAACGTCGTGAAGGCCGGCAGCGCCGTCCCGGTCAAGTTCGGCCTCGGCGGCGACCAGGGTCTCGGCATTCTCGCGGCCGGCTTCCCCAAGCTGCGCGCGACGACGTGTGACACCTCGGCCGCGCAGGAGGTGACCGTGGAGACGGTCACCGCGGGCGCTAGCACCCTGACCTACGACCCGGCCAGCAAGCAGTACCAGTACGTCTGGAAGACGGACAAGTCCCTGGCGAACACCTGTGGGCGCCTGGAACTGACGTTGATCGACGGCACCACCCACTCGGCGAACTTCCTGTTCAAGTAAGGCTCGCCCGCACGGCGGCGGCCCGGGGCTTCCTGCCCCGGGCCGCCACTGCTCTTCCAGTCGCCGGACTCATCCCTGGCCACCACCCGCACGCGGCAACAATCTCCCCGTCGAGTCGTGGTCAGTCCACGGGAGTGCCTATCGCACTGGCTCCGTCACCGCTGCCGGCGGAACCGGGCCAGCCGGATCGACGCTGTCTCGACAACTGAGACGAAAGCGACCGTAGAGACGACTCAGGGCCGGTCCCCGTGGGGCCGGCCCTGTCGTTTTCCTGCTCAAGCGAGCGGAGGATACGAGATTCGAACTCGTGAGGGTGTGAACCCAACACGCTTTCCAAGCGTGCGCCCTAGGCCTCTAGGCGAATCCTCCGCGAGCCAGGATACAGGTCTCCGCCGGGCGGGCCACCCCACCACCCCCTGAAGATCGACGCGGGGTCGGGTAGGCTTGGTGGCACCTCCCGTGCGGCGGTACCTCGTGAACCTCCCCAGGGCCGGAAGGCAGCAAGGATAAGCGAGCTCTGCCGGGTGCACGGGAGGCCTTTCTGTCTCTGGGTGCCGGTAACGTCCCTGCGGGTCAGGTCACGGGGTGGTGGGTGGTCACCCGTGCCCGACCGGCGCAGAATGGCTCGGTCGAGAGGAGGCGGGACGGGTGGCACTGGCCCTTTACCGCAAGTACCGGCCCCGTACGTTCGCCGAGGTCATCGGGCAGGAGCACGTCACGGAGCCGCTGTCGCAGGCGCTGCGTAGCGGGCGGCTGAACCACGCGTACCTCTTCTCCGGCCCCCGCGGCTGCGGCAAGACCTCCAGCGCCCGGATCCTGGCCCGCTCGCTCAACTGCGAGCAGGGTCCCACCCCCGAGCCCTGCGGGCAGTGTGAGTCCTGTCGCTCGCTGGCCACCGACGGCGCCGGCTCGATCGACGTCATCGAGATCGACGCGGCCAGCCACGGCGGCGTCGACGACGCCCGCGAGTTGCGCGAGAAGGCATTCTTCGCACCGGCCCGCAGCCGCTTCAAGATCTATGTCATCGACGAGGCGCACATGGTCTCGTCGGCCGGCTTCAACGCCCTGCTCAAGCTGGTCGAGGAGCCCCCGGAATACGTCAAGTTCATCTTCGCCACCACTGAGCCGGAGAAGGTCCTCGGCACGATCAAGTCGCGGACCCACCACTACCCCTTCCGGCTGATGCCGCCGAAGGTGCTCCGGCCCTACCTGGAGCAGCTCTGCGCGGCGGAGGGGGTCACGGTCGATCCGGCGGTCTTCCCGCTGGTGGTGCGTGCCGGCGGCGGCAGCGCCCGGGACAGCCTCTCCGTGCTCGACCAGCTCATCGCGGGCGCCGGCCCGGAGGGGGTCGGCTACGCCCGGGCCGCCGCGCTGCTCGGCGTCACCGACTCCGCGCTGATCGACGAGATGTGCGACGCGCTCGCCGCCGGGGACGGCGCGGCCGCGTACGCCACCGTCGACCGGGTCGCGGAGGCCGGGCACGACCCCCGTCGGTTCGCCTCGGACCTGCTGGAACGGCTCCGCGACCTGATCGTCATGCAGCAGGTGCCGGATGCCGCTGTCAAGGGTCTCATCGACGGCCCGGACGACCAGATCGAGCGGATGGCCGCCCAGGCCCAGCGGCTCGGCCCGGCCACGCTGTCCCGCTGCGCCGACATCGTGCACAACGGCCTGGTGGAGATGCGCGGCACCACCGCTCCCCGACTGCTGCTCGAGCTGATCTGTGCCCGCATGCTGCTGCCCGGCGTGGACGACTCGGCCGGCGGCCTGCTCCAGCGCCTGGAACGGATGGAACGCCGGCTCACCCTGGGTGGCGCGGAGCTGCCGTCCGCCGCCGCCCCCGTGCCGGTCGCCCCCGCCCCCGAGGTACGCCAGGCGCCGCCCGCCCCGGCCCCGGCCCCGGCCGACCCGGCCCCGGCCCCGGCCGACCCGGCTCCGGCCGGCGGCCCCGGGTCCGTCCCCGCCCGGCGTCCGGCGCCGTCCTCGGCGGTGCTGCCCGACCCGGCCACCCCGGAACCGCCGCGTCCCGGCTCCGCCCCGTCCGGCGCGTTGGACGCCGTCGCCGTACGCCGGGTCTGGCCCGAGGTGGTCGGCAAGGTCAATCGGACCAACAAGCGGATCGCGGCGCTGATGCGCGACGCGGTGGTCCGCGAACTGGACGGCGACACGCTGGTGCTGACCGTGAAGTCGACCGTGCTGGCCAAGATGATGGCCGACCACGCTGCGGTGCTCACCGACGCGCTCTACGAGGAGCTGGGCGGCCGCTGGCAGATCCGCTGCGAGGTGGCCGGCGAGCGGGGCAGCGCGTCGCTCGGCGGCCCGGCCCGGCCGTCCGCACCGGCCCGGCCGACACCCACCCCGTCGAACGGTCCCGGCCTGTCCGGCGCCACGCCCGGGAATCACGCCAGCGGCCCGTCCGGCGGGCCCGGGCGCGGTGCCGCCCGTTCGTCCGATCCGTCCGGTGGCCCGGCGCGGCGACCGGCCGGTCCGGCCGGGCGGGGAGCCGACCCGGCCGGTAGCGACGACGAGGAGGACTGGCCGGAGCCGGCCCGACCCGGTGGTGCCGGGGCCGAGGACCGGCCGGAAGCGGCACGCGCCGGCGTCGACCTGACGGCCGGCGTCGAGGGCGCGGACGACTGGCCGGAGGCCGCGCGCCCGGGTGGGTCGGCAGCCGCGACCACGGCTGCACCGCCCGCCGTGACCACGGCTGCACCGCCCGTCGTGACCACGGCCGCGGCACCGCCCGCTGCGCCCACCGCACCGCCCGCCTCCGTACCGAAGCCGGTCGGAGCGCCGGCCGCGGCGCCGCCGGCCGCGGCGGGCGCGACCGGTGGGGTGAGCAGCGCGATCGCGGCGGCCCGGGCGGCTGCGGCGGCCGCGGCGGCGGGTGGTGGCCCGGGCCGGGGTCCGCGCGGGGCGCAGCCGACTCGGCAGACCGCGGACGCCGACTGGGCCGGCGAGCCGCCCTACGACCCGGACTACGACGGGCCGGTCGGTGGACGCCCGACGAACACGGCCGCGGCGGCGCCCGCCTACGAGGGCTTCGACCCGGGCGACGAGCCGCTGGACGACGTGATCGACGAGCGGACCGCCCGGCAGTCCAGCGAGGAACAGGCGGTACAGCTGCTCCGGGAGGCGTTCGGGGCGGAGAAGATCGACGAGGTCGACGCGCGCTGACCGTGCGTCGACCGCCGGGGAGCCGTGCCGCCGCCCGACTAGGCTGGGCGCGGCCGATCAGACGAGTGCGAGAAGGAGCCATCCGTGCGCCCAGGTGGACAGCCGAACATGCAGCAGATGCTGAAGCAGGCGCAGAAGATGCAGCAGCAGATCGCCAAGGCCCAGGCCGAGCTGGCCGAGGCGGAGCTGACCGGCACCGCGGGCGGTGGCCTGGTCACCGCCACCGTCGCCGGTACCGGTGAGCTGAAGGCGATCAAGATCGACCCCAAGGCGGTCGATCCGGAGGACGTGGAGACCCTGGAGGACCTGGTCGTCGCGGCCGTGCACAACGCCGCCGAGGCGGCCCGGGAGCTGACCGAGACGAAGATGGGTCCGGTCGCGGGCGGGATGGGCGGCCTCGGCCTGCCCGGGTTCTGAGCCGGCAGATGTACGAGGGTGCCATCCAGGACCTGATCGACGAGCTGGGCCGGTTGCCGGGCGTGGGCCCGAAGAGCGCCCAGCGGATCGCCTTCCACGTCCTGTCGGCGGATCCGGCCGACGTGAACCGGTTGGCCGGTGCGTTGCGCAAGGTCAAGGAGCTGGTGCGGTTCTGCACCACCTGCTTCAACGTGGCCGAGTCGGAGCAGTGCCGGATCTGCCGCGACCCGCGGCGCACCGACGAGGTGCTCTGCGTGGTCGAGGAGCCGAAGGACGTGGTGGCGATCGAGCGGACCGGTGAGTTCCGCGGTCGCTACCACGTGCTCGGCGGCGCGATCAACCCGCTGGAGGGGATCGGCCCGGACAACCTGCGCATCCGCGAGCTGATGACCCGGCTGGGCGGGGGTGCGGTCCGCGAGCTGATCCTCGCCACCGATCCGAACACCGAGGGCGAGGCGACGGCGACGTACCTGGCCCTGATGGTCAAGCCGATGGGGATCGCGGTGACCCGGCTGGCCAGTGGCCTGCCGGTCGGCGGTGACCTCGAGTACGCCGACGAGATCACCCTCGGCCGGGCGTTCGAGGGTCGCCGGGCGGTCTGAGCGCCCGTAACGGGCACGGGGAGGCGGAGGCGGGTCGACCATCGTCCGGCGACGCCTCCCCCGTGCCGGGTGGATCGGATTGCGGTGATCCGTCCGTTCCCGCCCGCTGCCCGCCGCTGTGACAGTCCTGTTTGTCAGGAGATCAGTCTCTGTCAGACCCGCGGCTTGGTGTCGGGTTGATAGCGATTGCCTAACGGGCGTTCCGCTCGCTGTGTGTCGTGTCATAGCCTCCCGCTCACGGACTGAGCCACAACTCGGCGTGGTCATGCGCATGACAGAGGTGAGAGATGCAGGCGAGCAGGCTTAAAGCGGCCGTGGCCCTCGCGGCCGCAGCCGCACTGGCGGTCGGGGCGTCCGGCTGTGCCAAGAGTGAGCGCGACGGTGATGGCGGTGGGGCCAAGACTGGCGGCACCTTCGTCTTCGCCGGTGCGGGTGACCCGAAGAACTTCGACCCGATCTTCAACGACGATGGTGAGTCGTTCCGTCCGGCCCGGCAGATGTTCGACACCCTCATCCAGAACAAGCCGGGCACGGCCGACCTGGAGGGCGCCCTGGCCGAGAGCTGGGAGCACGACGCCGAGGGCAAGGTCTGGACCTTCCACCTCCGCAAGGGTGTCAAGTTCCACGACGGCGCCGCCTTCAACGCCGCCGCGGTCTGCTTCAACTTCGACCGCTGGTACAACATGAAGGGCGCTGCCGCCCAGTCGCAGATGCTCTACTACATGGACGTCTTCGGCGGCTTCGCGAACAACGAGAGCCCGGACGCCGGCAAGGCGGTCTACAACAAGTGTGACGCGCCGGACGAGAACACCGCCGTCATCACGATGAACCAGTACAAGGGCGCCTTCCCCGGGGCCTTCGCACTGACCGCGCTGTCGATCGCCAGCCCGGAGGCGCTGAAGAAGTACGACGCCGACACGGTCAAGCAGAACGGCGACTCCTTCGAGTACAGCGCGTTCGCCAACGAGCACCCGGTCGGCACCGGCCCGTTCACCTTCGGCGGCTGGGACAAGGCGAAGAAGGAAATCACCCTGAACCGGAACCCCGACTACTGGGGTACGAAGGCCAAGGTCGACAAGCTGATCATCAAGATCATCGAGGACGAGAACACCCGTAAGCAGGAGCTGCGGGCCGGCACCGTCCAGGGCATCGACTTCCCGGCCCCGGCGGACCGCAAGGCGCTGGAGGGTGAGGGCTTCAACGTCATCAACCGCCCGGCGTTCAACATCCTCTACCTCGGCATCAACCAGAAGAACAACCCGAAGCTGAAGGACCTGCGGGTGCGGCAGGCCATCGCCTACGCCCTCAACCGTCAGCAGCTCGTCCAGACCAAGGGCCCGGGCGGCACCAAGGTCGCCGACGAGTTCATGCCGGACACCGTGCTCGGCTACGCCCCGGACGTGCAAAAGTACGAGTACGACCCGGAGAAGGCCAAGCAGCTGCTCAAGGAGGCCGGGGCCGAGGGTATGACCCTCAACTTCTACTACCCGACCGACGTCTCCCGGCCGTACATGCCGAACCCGCAGGAGATCTACACCGTCCTGGCCAACGACCTGCAGGCCGTCGGCATCAAGGTCAATGGTGTGGCCCGCCCGTGGAACGGTGGCTACAAGGACGACGTGCAGCAGTTCGGCAAGCACGACGTGCACCTTCTCGGCTGGACCGGTGACTACAACGACCCGGGCAACTTCGTCGGCAGCTTCTTCGGTCGCGCGAAGGCCGACTTCGGTGACGCGGCGATGACCGACATGTTCGAGGCCATCGCCAAGGCCGACGGCACGGTCGACGAGGCCGGCAAGAAGGCCGCCTGGGAGCAGGTCAACCGCGACATCGCCGCCAAGTGGCTGCCGGCCGTGCCGATCTGGCACGCCCCGCCGGCCATCGTGGTCGCCAAGGACGTCAAGGGCCTGGTCGCCAGCCCGCTGACCGACGAGCGGTTCAACACGGTCAGCGTCGGCTGACGCTCCACCGACGCCGTACGCGGAATCGGCCCGGGCCGGGCTTCCCCGGCCCGGGCCGACCCGCTGTTATCGAGAATCTGGTTGTGAGAGATGCTGCGAGTCATAGTCCGCCGCCTGCTCCAGCTGGTGGTGACCCTGATAGCGCTGTCCGCGCTCGTCTTCATCTGGCTGCGGAACCTGCCTGGTGGCCCGATCGAGGCGTTGCTCGGTGAGCGGGCCACCCCGGAGCGCCGAGCGCTGCTGATCAAGGCGCTCGGCTACGACCAGCCGATCATGGTGCAGTACGGCAGGTTCATGCGGCGGCTCGTGACCGGCGACTTCGGCAATTCGATCCGGAGCGGAGACCCGGTCATCGAGGTGATCGGCCGCGCCTTTCCGGCCACCATCGAGCTGGCCCTGGCCGCCATGATCATCGCGGTCGGAATCGGTGTCCCGCTCGGCTACCTCGCCGCCCGGCACAAGGGCCGGCTGCTGGACAATCTGAGCATCGCCGGCACCCTGCTCGGCATCTCGATCCCGATCTTCTTCCTGGGCTACCTGCTCAAGGACGTCTTCACCCAGAACATCCACTGGTTCCCGCCCTCCGGGCGGCTCAGCACCGGCATGGACAACACCCATGTCACCGGCTTCTTCGTCCTCGACGGCCTGCTCACCCGGGAGTTCGACGCCACCGCCGACGCGCTGTGGCACCTGATCCTGCCGGCGCTCACCCTGGCCACCATCCCGCTCGCGGTGATCGTCCGGATCACCCGGGCCAGCGTGCTGGACGTGCTCAACGAGGACTACGTCCGCACGGCCGAGGCGAAGGGCCTGCGGCACCGGACCATCCGGGGACGGCACATCCTGCGCAACGGCCTGCTGCCCGTGGTCACCACCATCGGCCTGCAGACCGGCGCGCTGCTCTCCGGCGCGGTGCTCACCGAGAAGGTCTACAACTGGGGCGGCCTGGGCACGCTGATCTACAACTCGATCAGCGGCGGCCGCGACTACCCGGTGCTGCAGGCGCTGATTCTGCTGGCCGCGCTGGTCTTCGTGGTGGTCAACCTCCTGGTCGACCTCTCCTACGCCTTCATCGACCCGAGGGTGCGTGTGCGATGAGCGAGCGTAGCGAGCGAATCATCGGCCGCAGTGTGGCGGAGCCTCATGCTGCCGCCGAGCGAAGCGAGGTGGCAGCATGAGTGATCCCATCACCCGGCCCGGCGTGGCCGCCCCCCGTGACGGCGCCGATGCCCCCGGCACCGGCCAGTCCGGCATCGAGGAGCGGGGCGCGACCGAGCGCGGCCTCGGTCGGCTCGGCGAGCGGAAGAAGGCGCGGCTGGAGGAACTGGCCCGCGCCAGCGCCGACAAGGGCGGTGTGAGTCTCCTCCGGGACGCGTTCCGCCGGCTGCGGCGCAACCCGACCGCAATGGTCGGCGCGTCCATCGTCGGGCTCTTCGTCCTGGTGGCGGCCTTCGCGCCGCTGCTCGCACCGCACGATCCAGGGCGGACGTTCGAGGAGCTCACGAAGAACCTCACCGTCGAGAACATTCCCGGCGGCAGCAGCGAGTTTCCCCTCGGCTCGGATCCGTTCGGACGGGACTTCTTCTCCCGCCTGATCTACGGCAGCCGGCAGACCCTCTTCGTCGGCGTGCTGGCCACGCTGATCGGGCTCGCCCTGGGCGTGCTGGTCGGTGCGGTCGCCGGCGCCTTCGGTCGCTGGGTCGACAACATCCTGATGCGGCTCACCGACGTGATGCTGGCGCTGCCGGCCCTGCTGCTGGCGATCACGCTGGTCGCCATGGTCAGCAAGCCGAGCCAGTGGACGGTCATCTTCGCGGTGGCCATCGTCAACGTGCCGATCTTCGCCCGGTTGCTGCGTGGCGCGATGCTGGCGCAGCGGGAGAGCGACCACGTGCTGGCCGCTCGGGCACTCGGTGTGAAGCAACACTCCATCGTGCTGCGCCACATGCTGCCCAACGCGATGACCGCGGTCATCGTGCAGGCCACGCTCACCCTCTCCACGGCGATCCTGGAGGCGGCCTCGCTCTCCTTCCTCGGTCTCGGCGACCAGGACCGGAACCGGGCGGAGTGGGGCCTGATGCTCGGCAACGACGGCGTCCGCTACTTCGAGGTACGGCCCGAACTGGCCTACTACCCGGCATTGGCGATCATCGTGGTCGCGCTCGGCTTCACCCTGCTCGGTGAGGGCATGCGCGACGCGATCGACCCGAAGAACCGGCGGTGACGGCGATGCGGTGGACCAGCACGGCCGGCGGCGGCCGGAAGGACCAGCACGGTGAGGAAGTGACCCGATGAGCCTGCTCGACGTACGCGATCTGAGCGTGGTGTTCCAGCGCCGCGGTGAGCGGCCGTTCACCGCGGTCGACAAGGTCAGCTTCAGCGTGGAGCCGGGGCAGACCGTGGGCCTGGTCGGCGAGTCCGGTTGCGGCAAGAGCGTGACCAGCCTGGCGATCATGGGCTTGTTGCCCCGACGGGGAAACAAGGTCACCGGCGAGGTGCGCTTCGACGGCGCCGACCTGCTCCGGCTCCGCCCCGACGACATGCGGGACCGGCGCGGCCGGGACATCGGCATGATCTTCCAGGACCCGCTCTCCTCGCTGAACCCGGTCGTCCCGATCGGGGTTCAGGTGGCCGAGGTCCTGGAACGGCACCGCGGCATGGAGCGCAAGGCGGCGCTGAAGGAGGCCCGGGAACTGCTCGACGCGGTCGGCATCCCGGACCCGGCCCGGCGGCTCAAGGAATATCCGCACCAGATCTCCGGCGGCATGCGGCAGCGCGCCCTGATCGCCATCGCGCTTGCCTGCAAGCCGCGGCTGCTGATCGCCGACGAGCCGACCACCGCGCTGGACGTGACCATCCAGGCGCAGATCCTCACCCTGCTCAAGCAGCTCGTCGACGAGACCGGCACCGCGCTGATCATGATCACGCACGACCTGGGCGTGGTGGCCGGCCTCTGCGACACCGTCAACGTGCTCTACGGAGGCAAGGTGGTCGAGCGGGCGGCCCGGCACGAGCTGTTCGCCCGGCCGCGGCACCCGTACACGCACGGGCTGCTCAACTCCGTGCCGCGGCTGGACTCGCCCCGGGGTGAGCGGCTGCACGCCATCCGCGGTTCGGTCGCCGACAACATCCCGTGGGTCGAGGGGTGTGCGTTCGCGCCCCGCTGCGACCGGGTGGTGGATGCCTGTCTGGAGGGCACGCCCCCGCTCGACCCCACCGCGACCGGCGGCGACCTGCGCTGCAACAACCCTGTTTCCGAGGAGGTGGCGGTGCCGTGACCGAGCGGACCGGACCACTGGTCGAACTGCGCGACGTCAAGGTCCACTTCCCGATCAAGAGCGGCGTGCTCTTCGACCGTACGGTCGGCTACGTCTACGCCGTCGACGGCGTCTCGCTGTCGATCAACAAGGGTGAGACGTACGGCCTGGTGGGCGAGTCGGGGTGTGGCAAGTCCACCCTCGGCCGGGGGCTGCTGCGGCTGGTCGAGCCGACCGACGGCGAGATCGTCTTCGACGGCACCGACGTCCGCTCGCTCAAGGGCGAGTCGATGCGTCGGACCCGCCGCCGGATGCAGATGATCTTCCAGGACCCGCTGTCCAGTCTCGATCCCCGGCAGTCGGTGGAGTCGCTGCTGGTCGAGGGGCTGAAGGCGCACGGCCTGGCCGGCGACAAGGCGGCCACCGCCAAGCGGCTCCGGGAGGCCCTCAACGCGGTCGGCCTGCCCGCCTCGGCGCTGAGCAAGTATCCGCACGAGTTCTCCGGCGGCCAGCGGCAGCGCATCGGCATCGCCCGGGCGCTGGTGCTCGACCCGGACCTGATCGTCGCCGACGAGCCGGTGTCCGCGCTGGACGTGTCGATCCAGGCGCAGGTGCTCAACCTGCTGGAGGACCTGCAGAACGAGCGTGGCCTGACGTACCTGATCATCGCCCACGACCTGGCGGTGGTCCGGCACATCGCCGACACCGTCGGGGTGATGTACCTCGGCGGGCTGGTGGAGGAGGCGTCCAGCGACGACCTCTACCGCGAGCCGATGCACCCGTACACGAAGGCGCTGATGTCGGCGGTGCCGGTGCCGGACCCGGTGATGGAGGACCGCCGCGAGCGGATCCTGCTCGCCGGCGACCTGCCCTCGCCGTCGAACCCCCCGGCCGGCTGCCGGTTCCACACCCGCTGCCCGTGGGCCCAGCCGACCCGGTGCTCCACTGAGCGGCCGGCGCTGCGCGAGGTGCTCGGCGGACACCGGGTGGCCTGTCACTACGCCGAGGAGATCGCCGAGGGCCGGATCCGGCCGCACGAGGTGGAGCCGGAGCTGGTCCGGCCGGACGAGGGCGCGGCACCGGGGGACCCGGGTGAGCTGATCCCGACCCTGTGAGCACAGCACGAGGCCCCTTCCCGAAAATCGGGAAGGGGCCTCGACGCGTCTCAGCCCTCGGGCCGGTTGAGCAGGGCGACCGCGACGGCGTGCACCGCGTCCAGCCCGGCCGGGTCGGCCATCGGCACCCGCCCGCCGGTCACCGCGTACCACTCGTCGGCGTCCTTGTACTGCACGCGCAGGGTGACCTGGCCCTCGGCGTACTCCGTGCACAGGGTCAGCTCGCCGGTCACCACGCCCACCTCGTCGGTCATCACCCCGCCCGGGCCGGCCGTGATGTCGCTGGCCCGCTGTTGCGCGCCCGCACCCGCCGGGGCGCCGCCGGGCGGGGTGGTGTCGGCGGACATGCCCGCCCCGGGGACGTCGGCGGCGGCGGCCGGGGTGCCGTCGACCGCCATCCCGGCCGAGGTGGGACCGGCCGCGGTCCCGCCGTCGGTGGCCGGTGCTCCGCTTCGCTGAGCCTCGCTCATGTTGTGCAGCCCTCCAACATGTCGGTGAGGGCGGCCTTCTCGGCACTGGTCACCGTCAGCCGCCAGTAGTGCTTGACCGTCACCCAGTCCGTCGCGTACTGGCACCAGTAGGACTGGTTCGCCGGCTTCCACTGGGACGGGTCCTGGTCACCCTTTGCCCGGTTGGAGCGCTGGGAAACCGCCACCAGCTGCGGCCGGGTCAGGTCGTTGGCGAAGTCGCCTCGCTTCGAGTCGTCCCACTCGTTCGCACCGGAGCGCCAGGCGTTGGCCAGCGGCACCACGTGATCGATGTCCACCTGGGCCGGGTCGTTCAGGACCTGCCCGTCGTACCGGCTCTCCCAGCGGCCGCCGACCACGTTGCACCCGGAGAGCTTGATGCTTCCCCCGTCCTGTTCCAGCACGGTGTCCCGCACGTCGCAGTTCTTGCCGGTCTTGCGCCAGTGCGGGAAGCGGGCCCGGCTGTAGCCCTTCATCGACCCGGCGGCGGCCACGGTCAGCTCGTTGAGCTGCTTGGTGGCGTTCCCGGCGTTGCTAGCCGGTGTCGCCGGCTCGTCGACGACTGGCACACAGCCAGCCGCACCGAGGACGAGCGCCGCGCCGAGCGCGGCCGCCAACCCGGCACGGGCTCCTGATTTCGTACGCACAGACGACACCTCTCCAGCTTGCGTGCTTCCGGCGAGTCCGCACAGTACCCCGACGTCGTTTGCGTGATTCGTGGCGTCGAGGGTGGAGTGCGGGCAGAGTTGGTACCCATGACCGCACCCGAACCCGCGCTCCGGACGGGCACCCCTGCCGGACGGGGCACGCTGCTCGCCACGATCCTCGCCTCCGGCATGGTGTTCCTGGACAGCACGGTGGTCAACGTGGCGCTGCCCCGACTCGGCGCGCAGCTGAAGGCCACCGTCGCCGACCTACAGTGGACCGTGAACGGTTACCTGCTGATGCTGGCCGCGTTCGTGCTGCTCGGGGGTGCGCTCGGTGACCGGTTCGGCCGCCGGCGGATCTTCCTGGTCGGCGTGACCTGGTTCGCGGTGGCGTCCGTGCTCTGCGGACTGTCCCAGGGGACCGACTGGCTGATCGCGGCCCGGTTCCTCCAGGGCGCGGGCGGGGCGCTGCTCACCCCCGGCTCGCTCTCCGTGATCCAGGCCAGCTTCCACTCGGACGACCGGGGGCGGGCGATCGGCACCTGGTCCGGGCTGTCGGGGGTGTCCACCGCCCTCGGCCCGCTCCTCGGCGGCTGGCTGATCGACGCGTTCTCCTGGCGGTGGATCTTCTTCATCAACCTGCCGCTCGCCGTCGCGGTGGTGCTCGCGGCGCTGCGGTGGGTGCCGGAGAGCCGGGATGTGGCCGCCTCGCGCACCGGGGCGAGGCGACGGTTCGACGTCATCGGCGCACTGCTCGGCGCGCTGGGCCTCGGCGGGGTCACGTACGCCCTGATCGACGCGCGCGGCGGAGGCTCGCCGGCGGTGCTGGCGGCGGTGCTGGTCGGGGTGCTGGCCTCGGTGGTCTTCGTACTGGTCGAACGGCGGCGCGGGGAAGCCGCCATGCTGCCCGTCGCGCTCTTCGGCAGCCGGCTCTTCTCGGTGCTGAACATCTACACCGTGGTGGTGTACGCGGCCCTCGGCGGGTTCACCTTCTTCCTCGCCGTCTACCTGCAGAACGGAGTCGGCTGGTCGGCCCTGCTCACCGGGCTGGCCACCGTGCCCATGACGCTGCTGCTGCTGGTCGGCTCGCCCCGGGCCGGCGCGCTGTCGGCCCGGATCGGCCCGCGCCTGCCGCTGACCGTCGGCCCGGTGGTCGCCGCGGTCGGCCTGCTGCTGCTGCGCCGCGTCGGGCCGGGAGCGTCGTACTGGGCGGACGTGCTTCCCGGGGTGGCCCTGTTCGGGGCGGGCCTGACCCTGGTGGTGGCGCCGCTGACCACATCGGTGCTGGGGGCGGTGGCGGACCGGTTCGCCGGGGTGGCGAGCGGCTTCAACAACGCCGCCTCCCGGGCGGGGGGCCTGCTGGCGGTCGCCGCACTGCCGCTGCTGGTCGGTCTCTCCGGCACCGGCTACGAGCAGAAGGCCGCGCTGACCGAGGCGTTCCGGGGGGCGATGCTCTGGTGTGCCGGCCTGCTCCTGGTCGGGGCCGGACTGGCCGGGCCGCTGATCCACCGGCCGCCCCGCAAGCCGCCCGGCGCCCAGCCCTGCCCGTCCCTGCCCGCCTCCACCCCGCCGGACAAATGACAGGAAGGGCCCCCTGCTCCGCGCGAGGCGTGGACAGGGAGCCCTTCCTCGCAGCTCAGCCGCGGGCGCGGTTGACCGCGCTGGTGACCGCCTTCACCGAGGCGGTCACGATGTTGGCGTCCACCCCGGCGCCCCAGATCGTGCGTCCGTCCACCTCGCACTCGACGTACGCGGCCGCCTGCGCGTCCCCACCGGAGGAGAGCGCGTGCTCGTGGTAGTCGAGCACGCGTACTGCCACGCCCAGGGCCTGCAGCGCGTTGACGTACGCGTCGATCGGGCCGTTGCCGACCGCGGCCAGCGCGTGGGTCTGGCCGCCGAGGCCGACCTCGGCCTCGATCTCGACCTTGCCGTCAGCCGTGCCGATGGTGTAGCCGGCCAGCGTGACCGCCGGGTCGACCTGGTGGTCGACCAGGTAGTTGCGGGCGAAGATCTCCCACATGGCGGCCGGCTCGACCTCGCCGCCGTCGTGGTCGGTGACCTGCTGGACCACGCCGGAGAACTCGATCTGGAGGCGGCGCGGCAGGTCGAGCTGGTGCTCGGTCTTCATGATGTACGCGACGCCGCCCTTGCCGGACTGCGAGTTGACCCGGATGACCGCCTCGTAGGTGCGGCCCAGGTCCTTCGGGTCGATCGGCAGGTAGGGCACCGCCCAGGTGAACTGGTCGACCGGAACCCCGGCCGCTGCGGCGTCGGCGTACAGGGCGTCGAAGCCCTTCTTGATCGCGTCCTGGTGGGAGCCGGAGAAGGCGGTGTACACCAGGTCGCCGGCGTACGGGTGCCGCTCGTGCACCGGGAGCTGGTTGCAGTATTCGACCGCCCGCTTGATCTCGTCGATGTTCGAGAAGTCGATCATCGGGTCGATGCCCTGGGAGAACAGGTTCAGGCCCAGGGTGACCAGGTCGACGTTGCCGGTGCGTTCACCGTTGCCGAACAGGCAGCCCTCGATCCGGTCCGCGCCGGCCAGCAGGCCCAGCTCGGCGGCGGCCACGCCGGTGCCCCGGTCGTTGTGCGGGTGCAGGCTCAGCACCAGGCTGTCCCGCCGGGGCAGGTGTCGGTGCATCCATTCGATGGAGTCGGCGTACACGTTCGGCATGGCCATCTCGACGGTGGCCGGCAGATTCACGATCAGCTTCCGGTCCGGGGTCGGGTCGACCACCTCGATGACCTTGGCGCAGACCTCCAGCGCGTACTCCAGCTCGGTGCCGGTGTACGACTCGGGGGAGTACTCGTAGTGGATGTCGGTGTCCGGAGTGTGGATCTCCGCGTACTTCCGGCAGAGCCGGGCGCCCTGGGTGGCGATGTCGGTGATGCCGTCCCGGTCCAGGCCGAAGACCACCCGACGCTGGAGCGTCGAGGTGGAGTTGTAGAAGTGCACGATGGCCCGGCGAGCGCCGCGCAGCGACTCGAAGGTCCGCTCGATCAGGTGTTCCCGGCACTGGGTGAGCACCTGGATGGTGACGTCCTCCGGGATCAGGTCCTGCTCGATCAGCTGCCGGACGAAGTCGTAGTCGGTCTGGCTGGCCGAGGGGAAGCCGACCTCGATCTCCTTGTAGCCCATCTGCACGAGCAGCTGGAACATCCGGCGCTTGCGTTCCGGCGACATCGGGTCGATCAGTGCCTGGTTGCCGTCGCGCAGGTCGACGGCGCACCAGCGCGGTGTGGCCTCGACCCGGCGGGTCGGCCAGGTGCGGTCCGGCAGGTCGATGCGGAACTGCTGGTCGTAGGGCAGGTAACGGTGGAACGGCATCCGGCTGGGGCGCTGCCGGGCGATCGGATCGGTCTCAGCTTCGGTGGCGGTTTCAGCCATCTCGGAGTGCTCCCTGGGAACATGTGGCGTCAGCAGATCGGAAGGTGTCGGCGAGATGCCGGGCGACATTGCCCGGGCGGTGCCGAGTGAAAGTTCGGATGTGCTGGACGGCGCGGTTCAACTCCGCGACGAGGTGCCGGCCGATCAGGCCTCGTCGCGGCAGCCAAGGAGAAGGTACGCCCGCCACATGACAGGGTGACCCTACGTGATCAGGACGGCCGCTGGTAGGCCGGTCCGCAATCTGAGACGTGAGAACGACCACCCCGGTCAGTTCGACACGCCCGCGTCCTCGGCAGGGCGGTCCGACACCGCCGCGATTCCGGCCGCGGTTTCGCCCGTGGCCGGGCCCTCGCCGAGGCGGGGGCGGCCGGCCGCCCAGCCGACCAGCGGCACCGCCGCGACCGCGGCGACGGCGAAGAGCGCGGCCATCGGGAACCAACCCCAGCCGCCGGTGGTGACCCCGAGGGCGGTCAGCCCGGCCGGGCCGGCCAGGTACTGGAGCTGCCCGCCCAGCCGGAACGCGCCGACGTACGCGCCCCGGTGGGCGGCCGGCGGCAGGGTGCTGGTGATTCCCCAGGCGCCGGCCGACTGGACCAGTTCGGCGAGGGTGAGCACCACCGCCGCCACCACCAGCACGGCGATGGTCAGCCCCCCACGGGTCACCGCCGAGATCGGTAGGACCAGGCAGAACAGGGCGATCAACAGGCCGCCGACGCGCAGCGCCCGACCGGCGCCGGCCACCGTGTCGGCGCCCCGGCTGGCGCGTACCTGGAGCAGCACCGCGAGGATCGTGTTGAGCAGCACCAGCGCCGCGATCAGGGTGCGGGGCGCGTCGGTGTGGCTGAGCACCCAGAGCGGCAGCACCACCAGGTAGAGCGTTCCGTGCGCGCCGAGCAGCCCGGAGAGCAGGGACACCGCCATGAACGGCCGGTCGCGCAGCACGGCGAAGCGACTCGGCCCGTCCGGTGGCGCGGCGACCACCGGCACCCGCGGCAGCCGGTACACGAAGACCGCGGTGACGAGCAGCATCGCCGCGTTGAACCAGACCATCCCCCGGTACGCGGGCAGCGTGTCCACGGCCAGCACCACGCCGCTGATCACCGCGCCCAGCCCGAAGCCGACGTTCAGCGCCGAACGCTGGTAGGCCAGCGCGGTAACCCGCTCCTCCGGGGGGAGCACGTTGATCGAGTAGACCTGCCGGGCCACCCCGGTGGTCGCATCCACCACGGCCAGCGCGACCACCACGGCCAGGAACCCTGCGAAGCCACCCACGAACGGGTACGCCCCGAAGAGTGCCGCCTCCACCACCAGCCCCACCTGCCACACCCGCTGCGCGCCGTACCGGTCGGTGACCGCGCCGAGCGGGACCGTGCCGAGCAGCGACACCCCGGCGGCCAGCGACAGCCCGAGCCCGACCTGAGCCGGGCTGAGCCCGAGCGCCCGGGTGAAGAAGACCGCGCTGCCGGCCTGGAAGAGGCCGTGGCCGATCGCGTACACCATGGCCTGCACGGCCAGGGCGCGGGTCAGTCCGGCGGGCGGTACGACGTGCCGGACGGCGGCGCGGACGGTGTCCCTGGTCCCCATGACCGTCGAGCAAACCGTGCCCCCCGCCGCCCGGTCGAGCCTTTTAGGCTGAGGCGAATCTTCGACGGGGGTGGCGATGTCACAGCTGCGGTTCGGCGCGGCCGACGTCGCGGGGGTGCGCCTCACCGTCTCCCCGCTCTGGGAGACCGTCTCCAGCATGTGGGCGCTGGACGACCCCCTCCGGCACGCGGTGCACCTGCCCTGGATCGACCGGGCCCGGATGGCGCTGCGCCGCCCGGAGGTCGCGGTCCAGGTCCGGCCGCTGGTCGAGCTGACCCAGCCGCGCCGCTGGCTGCCCGACTTCCTCACCCCGCCGGCGGCCTGCCCGGACGTGGAGCTGGCGGAGCAGCTCGACCAGATCGCCGCCACCCCGCCGGACGTGGTGATCCGGGACCTGCTGGCCACCACGCCGAAGCGCCCGCTGAGTCCGTTCGGACGGGCACTGCTCGGCGACCCCCGTGGCCTGTTGCCGCAGCTCGTCACGGCCCTGCGGATCTGGTACGACGAGGCGATCGCCCCCGACTGGCACCGGATCCGGTCGGTCCTGGAAGCGGACATCGCGCACCGGGCGGCGCTGCTCGCCGACGGTGGCGCGGGCCGGTTCTTCGGCCAGCTCCACCCGACCCTGCGCTGGCTCGGCGACCGCGTGGTCAGTGACGATCCGTGGCGGCTCGACTTCGACCTGGGCGGGCGGGGGCTGGTGCTCAACCCGGGGATCTTCACCGACCGTCGGGTGCTGTGGAACCTGCTGGAGGACTCGCCGCCCGCCGGGACGTACCCGGTCCGGGCGGTGGGCACGCTCTGGGCGGCGTCCCCGGTCCCGCCCGGCGACCCGCTGGTCCGGGTGGTCGGGTCGGGCCGTGCCGCGCTGCTCCACCTGCTCGACACGGCCGCCACCACCACCGACCTCGCCCGTCGGGTGGGGATGTCCTGCGGGAACGTCTCCCAGCACCTCTCCGCGCTGTGCGCCGCCGGGCTGGTCGCCCGGACCCGGCAGGGTCGGCACGTCCTCTACCGGAACACCGAGGCCGGGATGGTCCTGGTCCGGGCCAGCCGCCGCGAGTAGGTCGAGCCGCGGTTTCGCGCCGATCTTCGGGCGGCCCCACAGGTCAGGCCAGCAGCAGGGCGGCGAGGGGCTGACGGCGGCGGAGACCGGTCTCCCGGGCGCGCAGCTCCGCCGGGAGGGTGTACGGGTCGCCGAGGCGGCCGACGGCGGCCACCACCAGCGGCCGGATCCCGACCGGCAGGTCCAGCTCGACGGCGAGACCGGCCCGGTCGATCCGGGTGAGCTGGTGCACGTGCAGGCCGAGCGCGGTGGCCTGGACGGTCAGGTGGGCGACGGCCTGGCCCAGGTCGTACGCGGCCCGCTCCGGGTCGCCGCCGGTGTGTGCGGCGACCACGAGGGCGGAGGCGTGCCGCGCCCACCGCTGGTCGTCTTCCGGGAGGCTGACCAGGATCCGCTTCCAGGTCTCGTCCTGCCGGTGGCCCAGCGCGAAGCGCCACGGCTGTGCGTTCCCGGTCGAGGGGGCCCACCGGGCGGCCTCCAACAGCGAGGCCGCCTCGTCGCCGGCGAGTTCCGCGTCGGGGTCGAAGGCCAGGGGACTCCAGCGGAAGGCGAGCAGCGGGGTGAGGTCAGCCATGGGGCAGAGCGTCCCCGATGGCCGATTCGCCCCCGCTGCCGGGTCGGTCAGATGTGGCTAAGAGCACCCGTAACGGACAAGGGGCTCACGGCGTTTGCGGGCTCGGGCTCTCCGCGGGCGACAGCGCCTCCCGGCCGACCGGCTCCCCCTCGGTGACCGGCCCGGCCAACTGCACCGTGGCCGGAGCCGGGCCGGGCTCACCGGCCAGCGTCAGGGTGCCGAGGGCGGCCCGGATCCTGGTCGGGGTGCCGTCCGGGCGGTAGCAGTAGATGCCCACGTCCAGCGGGGCGTTCAGGGAGGCGGACGTCGACTCCACCGAGTAGCACTGGCCGCTCACCCCGGCCCCGGGGGTGGCCGGCGAGACCGCGAGCGGGGCTCGCCGGTCGGTGAGCACCTCCAGCCAGTCGGTGAACGGGTGCTGCACCCGGGGGTCCAGCTTCCGTGGCACGGCGTCGTCGGGGTCGCCGAGGCGTACGCAGCTCGCCGGTTCCGGTCGGCCGGCCGAGGGCAGCGCGCACTGGAACAGGCCGTCGGCGGTGGCGGCGAGCGAGATGTCGACCGTGCCGCCCTGCCCCCAACCGGGCACGTCCACCCGCCAGGAGCCGTCGTTCGCGCTGGTCACCGAGATCGTGCGGGCCGGGCCGTCCGCCGTGGCGAAGCTGTAGGTGGCGGTGAGGTGGCGGTCCTGGGCGGCGGCCGCCAACGCGGCCAGCTCGTCGCGGGCCGCGTCCGCCTCCAGCGGCACCGGGTCGGTGGTGCTGATCGGGACCGGCCGCGGCGGGTCGGCGGTGCAGGCGGCCAGTAGTGCCGACAGGGTGATCGCCAGGGCGCCGGTCAGTCGCCGGGCCGCGCGGAGGTGTGCGTGCACCGGGACATTCTGCGGTGTTGACGCGGGTCCGGGGGCCGGCTGCGCGGCTGTGCTGCCGGCGTGTCGCGCGCCCCGCAGCCGCCGCGTCCGCCCCTGGTGAGGCGCCCCACGCCGGGCCGGATGGTGGGATCACCCCGGCCGGTGGCGTCCGCCGCCCGATACCCTGGGGAAGTCTGACACGCCGCCGGGCCGGAGCCCGGCGGCGTCGGCACGCTCAGGGTCGTCGCTGGGAGGGAGTGCACCGTCGTGGCACTCGTGGTGCAGAAGTACGGCGGGTCCTCCGTCGCCAACGCCGAGCGGATCAAGCGGGTGGCCGAGCGCATCGTGGCCGCCCGGAAGTCCGGCGACGACGTGGTGGTGGTGGTCTCCGCGATGGGGGACACCACCGACGAGCTGCTCGACCTGGCCAACCAGGTCAGTCCCCTGCCGCCCGGCCGCGAGCTGGACATGCTGCTCACCGCCGGGGAGCGGATCTCCATGGCGCTGCTCGCCATGGCCATCCACAACCTGGGCTACGAGGCCCGCTCGTTCACCGGCTCGCAGGCCGGCGTGATCACCACCTCGGTGCACGGCAGGGCGCGGATCATCGATGTCACCCCGGGGCGTCTCAAGGGCGCGCTGGACGAGGGCGCGGTGGTCATCGTGGCCGGCTTCCAGGGCGTATCGCAGGACACCAAGGACGTCACCACGCTGGGCCGGGGCGGGTCGGACACCACCGCCGTGGCGCTCGCCGCCGCGCTCGACGCGGACGTCTGCGAGATCTACACCGACGTGGACGGCGTGTTCACCGCCGACCCGCGGATCGTGTCGAACGCCCGGCACATCAAGAACATCACCTACGAGGAGATGCTGGAACTGGCCGCCTGCGGTGCCAAGGTGCTGCACCTGCGCAGCGTCGAGTACGCCCGACGCGCGGGGTTGCCGATCCACGTCCGTTCGTCATACTCGACCAACACCGGCACGATGGTCACCGGATCGATGGAGGACCTTCCTGTGGAACAGGCACTGATCACCGGGGTCGCCCACGACCGCAGCGAAGCGAAGATCACCATTGTCGGGGTGCCCGACGAGCCGGGCGCCGCCGCCCGGATCTTCGACACCGTGGCCGGGGCTGAGATCAACATCGACATGATCGTGCAGAACGTGTCCACCGAGGGCACCGGGCGCACCGACATCTCGTTCACCCTGCCCAAGACCGACGGCCCGACCGCGATGGCCGCGCTCAGCAAGATCCAGGACGTGGTCAAGTTCAAGGGCCTGCTCTACGACGACCACGTCGGCAAGGTCTCCCTGATCGGTGCCGGCATGCGCTCGCACCCGGGCGTCGCGGCCGGCTTCTTCGCCGCCCTCGGCGCGGCCGGGGTGAACATCGAGATGATCTCCACCTCCGAGATCCGGGTCTCCGTGGTCTGCCGGGACACCGACCTCGACAAGGCGGTCCGGGCGATCCACGACGCGTTCGACCTGGGCGGCGAGTCCGAGGCCGTTGTCTACGCGGGCACCGGGCGGTAGCGCGAGATGTCGTCGCTGCCCACCCTCGCCGTGGTCGGGGCGACCGGTGCCGTCGGCACGGTGATGTGCCAGCTCCTCTCCGCCCGACGCAACGTCTGGGGGGAGATCCGGCTGCTCGCCTCCGAGCGTTCCGCCGGGCGGCAGGTGCAGTGCCGGGGCGAGCTGCTCACCGTGCGGGCGCTCACGCCCGAGGCGTTCGACGGCGTGGACGTGGCGATGTTCGACGTTCCCGACGAGGTCTCGGCCGAGTGGGCGCCGATAGCGGTCGACCGGGGCGCGGTGGCGGTGGACAACTCCGGCGCGTTCCGGATGGACCGGGACGTCCCGCTGGTGGTCCCGGAGATCAACCCGGAGCAGATCCGCAACCGGCCCAAGGGGATCATCGCCAACGCCAACTGCACCACCCTGACGATGATCGTGGCGATCGCCCCGCTGCATCGCGAGTACGGTCTCCGCGAGCTGGTGCTCGCCTCGTACCAGGCGGTGTCCGGGGCGGGGCAGGCCGGCGTGGACGCGCTGCACGCCCAGCTCGGCAAGATCGCCGGGGATCGGGTGCTCGGCTCCCGTCCCGGGGACGTGCGGCAGGCGGTCGGCGACGAGATGGGCCCGTTCCCGGCCCCGCTGGCGCTCAACGTGGTGCCCTGGGCCGGCTCGCTGGCCGACGGGGGCTGGTCGTCCGAGGAGCTGAAGATGCGCAACGAGTCGCGCAAGATCCTCGGGCTGCCCGACCTCAAGGTCTCCGCCACCTGCGTACGGGTGCCGGTGGTGACCGGCCACTCCGTCGCGGTGCACGCGGTCTTCGCCACCGAGGTGAACGCCGAGGGCGCCCGGGAGGCGCTGCGCAACGCCCCCGGCGTGATCCTGGTCGACGACCCGGCCGCCGGCGAGTTCCCGATGCCGATCGACGCCGTCGGCACCGACCCGTCCTGGGTGGGCCGGATCCGCCGTGCCGTCGACGACCCCCGCGCCCTCGACCTCTTCGTGACGGGTGACAACCTCCGCAAGGGCGCGGCCCTCAACACCGCCCAGATCGCCGAACTCCTCGCCGCGGAACTCACCCACCCCTGACCCCCCGTCCGGATCGTGTCGATCATGGGCTTGTGGCACCCAGAACGGGGGGAGGGGGTTAGGCGGCCAGGCGGACGCCGTCGCGGCCGTGGCGCTTGACGGCGTAGAGGGCCTGGTCGGCGCGGAGCAGAGTGCGTTCGGGGGACTCACCGGGGTGGGGCAGGGCGACACCGACGCTGATGGTGCGGCCGGTGCGGCGGGCCGCCTCGGTGAGACGCTCGGCGATCCGGACCGCCTCCTCCGGGCGGCTCACCTCGATCACCGCGACGAACTCGTCGCCGCCGGTCCGGTACAGCTCGTCGCCGTGCCGCAGCGCCCCCTCCAGCGCCCGGGCCAGCCCGACCAGCAGCCGGTCCCCGGCCTGGTGCCCGTACGTGTCGTTGACGTTCTTGAAGCCGTCCACGTCGATCGCCAGCAGGGCGGTACGCCCCGGCGTGGCGCTCGCGATCCGCTGCCCGAACGGCCCGGTGTGGCGCAGTCCGGTGAGCGGATCCGAGCTGGCCTGCTCGCGCAGCCGGGCGAGCGTACGCAGCCGGTCCAGACAGGTCCACGCCTGCCCGGCCAGCAGCTCCATCAGGTTGATCGTGGTCGGATCGGGGCGGAGCAGCCGCTCGTCGGCGACCAGCAGCACCCCGCCGGTGTCCGGCGGCCCGACCGGCACCGACACCAGCGTGCGCGCCCCGGCCCGGGCCAGCGGCAGGTAGTCCTCGGTCGGCAGGTGCCCCGCCTCACCCAGCGTGTGCGCCGCGCCGTGCCGGTGCGCGCCGGCGATCAGCCGGCCGAGCGCGGCGGGCCCGGCCTCGGTCAGCTCGGCCCGGAGCCGGGACTCCAGCGCACCGGGGACGCCCGTCGGCGCGCCCAGCCGCGGCTCCTGCCCGTCGGTGAGGAGCAGCACGGCGGCGGAGAGGGCCGAGACGTCCCGGGCCGCGGTGATCGCGGCGGTCATCAGGTCCCATTCGGTGGCGGCGGCGGTCATCGCGGCGGCGTGCCGGAGGAGCTTCTCGCTGCGGGTCTCCGCCGGCGGGCCGCCGAGCGCCGCGATCCGGGCCCCCAGCCGGCCGGCGAGCAGCTCGGCGGTCTCCTGCCACCGGGCGAGCTCGACCGGGCCGCTCCACTGGAGGTCGAGCACGCCGATCGGCCGGCCCGCCGGGCCCGGCACCGGTACGCAGAGTTCGGTGGTGACGTCGGGGCGTGCGGGCAGGTGGTCGGGGTCGGCGGTGACGTCCGCGATCGTGGCGGGCTCGCCGGAGGCGTACACCCGGCCGGCGATCGACCACTCCAGGTCGCGCCGCGGCGCCAGGCCGGCCTTCATTCGGTCCGGAGTGCCGCCTAGCGGCGCGGAGGCCGAATCATGGCCGCCCGTCGGGCCGGAGTTGTCGCTCCCGGCCTTCGGCGGCACGGTGGAGAAGACCTGCCAGGCACCGGTGGCGGCGACGCAGCGGAGCCGGTCGTGGACCTGGAGCAGGATCGAGATCGTCGCCGGGGTGTACCGGGCGAGCGCGGAGACGGTCCACTCGCACGCCTCCAGAGCGGTCGACGCCATCGGGAGGCGGACCGTGAGGTCTCGGACGACTCGCTCGTGATCCACGTCGTTCCTGGTCGGAGGGGTCGGGGGCGTGATCAAGGGTACTCAGCGGGCGGCCCGGCGACCTTCGTACACATGTGCTATCCACAGGGTGTGGACGCGGCCTGTGGATATGGTGGGGCCGCGCGGCGGGGCCGGCGGCGATAGCGTGAGGGGCCCGGTCCCGAGGAGGCGTCCGATGCTCATCGCCCAGCTCAGCGACCCGCATGTGGCCACCGGCCCGCTCGCCGCCGAGCAGGCGTCCGGGTTGCACCGGGCCCTCGGCCGGGTGCTGGCGCTGCGACCCCGCCCCGACTGCGTGGTGATCACCGGTGACCTGGTCAACAACGGCCGCCCCGACGAGTACGTCGCGTTGCGCGAGATCATCGGGCGCTTCCCGCTGCCGGTCCACCTCGCCACCGGCAACCACGACGACCGGGAGTCGCTGCTGGACACCTTCGGCGGCACCCCCTACCTGGGCGGCGGCTTCTCGGCCTACTACCACGTCGACCACCCGGACGGGACGCTCGTGGTGCTGGACTCGCTCGCCCCCGGCGGCAGTGGCGGACGGCTCGGCGACGAGCAGCTGGGATGGCTCGACGGGGTGCTCGCCGGCCGGCCGGACGTGCCCGCCGTCGTGTGCCTGCACCATCCGCCGGTCGCGGTCGGCGTCCCGGCCGCCGACGCCATCCGGCTCGCCGACGCCGACGCGTTCGCCGAGGTGATCAGGCGTCACCCCCATGTCGTACGCGTCACCGCCGGTCACCTGCACCGCGCGGTGACCAGCGCCTTTGCCGGCACGGTGCTGACCACCGCGCCGAGCACCTGGGTGCAGGCGAGCCTGACGATGACCGAGGACGAGGAGATCGGGCTGGTCGCCGAGCCGACCGCCTTCCTGCTGCATCAGGTGACCGACGACGGCTGCGTCACGCACACGGTGCAGGTGAGCCACGCCGCCGGGCAGACCTGCTGGTTCTGACCGGGCGGAGGACCGGCTCGGCCGGCGGGCCGGGCGATCCCGGCAGTCTTTCGTGTTCGACGGGCTGACCGCCCCGGCACGCGGCCGTCCACTCCCGGTCGCACTGTCGATGTCGGGCAGCGGCTTCCGCTGCCGGATCGTCGGGTCATGATCGACATTCGGGCGGGAGTGGTGGCTGCCCGGATGTATCTGCCGGGGCAGAGGTTGTCATGAGTGAAGGTTTCCCGATGACATGGACGGTGACGCCGCCCCGCAGGAGGGCGGGGGTTCGCGCCGGCACCCGTCCGCCGGCCAGCAAGTGGGGGATCGTGTGAAGCAGATACACCTACTGCTGATCCGATCGGTGCGCGACGCCGGCTCCGCGGTCCCTGGGGAGCCGGCGCCGCCCAAAACCGATGACCGAGCTCAGCCGAGCAGGGCGGCGCGCAGCGCGGGGGCCAGCACCTCCGGCGGCACCTCGTGGAAGCCGCCCGCCAGGCTCAGGTGGGTGGCGTGGGGGATCGCCCCGGCCGTGGCGGCGGCCGCCTCGCGCAACCAGTCCGGGCTGCCCGTGCTGTCCGCCACGACGGTCGGGACGGCGATGGTCGCGAGCCGGGCGGCCGGCAGGGCACCATCGCCGGTCACGGTGCTGTCGTACGCCAGGGTGTGCGCCAGGCCCTCCATCCAGGCCCACTCCGGCATGTCGCGCATCCCGGCGACCGCCCCGGCCGGCACCCCGACCGCGTCGGTCAGGAAGAGTGCGACCGCGTCGCCGCGCCGCCCGGCGGAGACCAGCTCGGTCAGCCGCCCGGCCAGCCCCGGCTTGGCGCCGCCGTGAGGCTCGGCCTGGAAAGGAGGCTCGAAGAGCGCCAGGCCGCGCACCGGGAGACCCTCCGCCGCCGCGAACGCGGCGAGGATCGCGCCGGAGGAGAGGCCGTAGAGGTAGGCCGTGCCGCCCGCCCGGTCGATCAGGGCCGCCACGTCCTCGATCTCCCGCTGCACCGCGTACGGCGCGGCGTCTCCGCTGTCGCCGCGGCCCCGCCGGTCGTAGCCGTACACGGTGAAGTCGGACGCCAACGCGGTGGCCAGCGGGCGGGTCGTGCTCCGGTCGTTGAAGGCCCCGCCCACCAGGATGATCGGCGGCCCCTCGCCAGCGGTCTCGTACGCGATCGTGGTGCCATCGGCGGACCGCACCGTGTCCACCGTCCAGGTGGTCCCGTTCGACGTCATGGCTACTTTTTAGTGCTCACCTGCGACATCGGCTGGCTGTACAGGAATTCACCTGCCCGTAATATCCGACTTGCCGGGTAGACCGTCGCAGGTCGCCGTCAATATCCACCATCCTGATGTGCCGGCCCGGTCGACCGATCGCCCGGTGGATGAGAAGCTGTCCCCCGTCGGGTTGGCATCCCCCGATCCCGCCACCCGAGCTCAACCCCTGCCGCGGCACGGATCAGGGGTGCCGGGAGAACCATCGTCCGGCCTGCTCACGCGCCGATTCTCACGAGGAGTCCCATGTCCGTCCCAGGCATGCGCCGGGCCGCCGTCGGCCTGGCCGCGCTCGCCGTGACCGCGTTCACCGCGGTCGCCGTCCACCCCGACCAGGCCGAGGCCGATCCGAAGCCGGTCGACGTCAAGCTGCTCGCCATCAACGACCTCCACGGCAACCTGGAGCCCCCGACCGGGTCCAGCGGCACCATCGACGGCAAGGCCGCCGGTGGCGTGGAATACCTGGCCACCCATCTCGACCAGCTGCGCGGCACCACCAAGAAGGAGCGGGACCACACCGTCACGGTCGCCGCGGGCGACCTGATCGGCGCCTCCCCGCTGCTCTCCGCGGCCTTCCACGACGAGCCGACCATCGAGGAGATGAACCTCGCCGGGCTCGAGTTCACCAGCGTCGGCAACCACGAGTTCGACGAGGGCGCCACCGAGCTGCTCCGCATGCAGAACGGCGGCTGCCACCCGGTCGACGGCTGCGCCGACGGCACCCCGTTCAAGGGCGCCAAGTTCCAGTACCTCTCCGCGAACGCCTTCAAGACCGCCACCGGCCAGCCGCTGCTGCCCCCGTACGGCATCAAGACCATCGACGGGGTCAGGATCGGCTTCATCGGGATGACCCTGGAGGGCACCCCGCAGATCGTCAGCCAGCAGGGTGTGGCCGGGCTGTCCTTCGCCGACGAGGCCGACACCGCCAACAAGTACGCCCGCATCCTGCGCTCCCAGGGCGTGGAGGCCATCGTCGTGCTGCTGCACGAGGGTGGTGTGCAGAACGGCGGCGGCATCAACGACTGCGTCGGGTTCAGCGGCCCGATCGTCGACATCGCCAACCGGATGGACCCGGCCATCGACGTGATCGTCAGCGGGCACACCCACGCCGCGTACAACTGCAACATCAACGGCAAGCTGGTCACCAGCGCCAGCTCCTTCGGCCGCCTGGTCACCGAGATCAACCTCAAGGTCGACCAGCGCACCAAGGACGTGATCAGCGCGTCGGCGAACAACGTCGTGGTCACCCGGGACGTCCCGAAGCACCCGGCCAGCACCGCGCTGATCGACCACTACAAGACCGCCCTCGGTCCGGTCGCCGACAAGGTGGTCGGTGAGACCGCCTCTGCGATCACCCGCGCCCAGGAGAACCTGTTCCAGACCGGGGTGGACGCCAACGGCAAGCCGACGTACCAGACCGGCGAGTCCGCACTCGGCAACGTGATCGCCGACGCCCAGCTCGCCGCCACCGACAACGAGCAGAACGCGGTCGCCGCGTTCATGAACCCCGGGGGTGTCCGCGCCGACCTCCCTGCCGGCCGGGTCACCTACTCCGACGCGTTCACCGTCCAGCCGTTCGCCAACAACCTGGTGACGCTGGACCTGACCGGCGCGCAGCTCTACTGCATGCTGGAGCAGCAGTTCACCGTCGCGAAGGTGCTGTACGCGTCGTCGACCGTGCACTACATCGTCGACGTCAACGGCACCACCGCGCCGGTCAGCTCGCCGTGCAGCGGCACCCGGGTGGTCCGGGGCAGCCTCACCATCAGCGGCGCCCCGGTCAGCAACACCGCGACCTACCGGGTCACGGTGAACAACTTCCTCTCCGGCGGCGGCGACGGCTTCAGCGTCCTCACCGGCGGGCAGAACGCGGTCACCGGCATGATCGACCTGGACGCGTTCACCGCGTACCTCACCGCGAAGTCGCCGGTCTCCGCGCCGGCGCTGGACCGGATCCAGACCACCGCGGAGGTTCCCGCCGCCTGACGGCCGGCCCTCCCGCAGCGACGGGCCCCGGAGCTCCTGCTCCGGGGCCCGTTCGCTGTCCACTAAAAGGCGGCAATGTCGGGGAAGTGCTGCCTCCGGCGGTCTTGACGCAGCACTTTCCCCCGAAAGTGTCCGCACCCGCGGGTGCCCCGCACCCGGCGAGAGCCCTCACACGGGGACCGGCGCCGGCTGGGTCGGGGCCGAGGTGGGGCGGCCGTCCTGGGCCGGGGTGAGCAGCGGGCGCAGCGACAGGGCCAGCGCCGACGCGGTCAGGCAGCCACCCACCACGACCGCCACCCAGAGCCGCCCGTGCGCCGCGCCGAGCAGCGGACCGGCGGTGACCGGGCCGATGATCCCGCTGATTCCGAAGATCATCGAACTCATCGCGTTGTACCGCCCGCGCAGCTCGTCGGTGGCCAGCGCGTTGGTCAACGCCGGCATCACCGGCGAGAGCATGGTCTCGCCAAACCCGAAGATCGCCGAGCAGGCCACCACGCCGAGCGCCGCGACCAGCGCGTTGCTCGTACCGACCACGCCGGCCGCGCCGAGCACCAGCCAGGCGGTCGCGAAGACCGCGCCCACCGCGGCCAGCGCCCGGGTCCGGCTGCGCCCCTCCATTCGGCGGATCACCAGCAGCTGGGAGAGCACGATCATCACGGTGTTGCAGGCGAGCGCCCAGGCCACCACCCGCGGCGTCACCTCCACCACCCGGATCGAGTACGCGGTGAAGCCGACCTCGATCTGCGCGTATCCACAGGTGGTGAGCACCAGGCCGAAGAGGACCAGCCGCCGGAACGGCCGGTCCCGGAGCACGGCAAGGTAGCCCCCGGTCGAGCGCCCGGCGTCCGCCGCCCGGCCCTGCGCCAGCCGGTGCCCGACGTGCGGCAGGGTCAGCAGGATCAGGCCCGGCGTCAGGTAGCTCAACGCGTCCAGCAGGTAGATCGCCTGGAAGGTGACCGGACGGGCGATGTCGACCACCGCGCCGGAGATCAGACCGCCCACCCCGATGCCGAGGTTGAGCAGGGCGAACTGGAGACCGAAGACCCGCTGCCGCTCGCCGTCGCTGGTGAGCGAGGCGAGGATGGTGGTCTGCCCGGACCAGAGTGCCGAGCCGCCCACCGCGATCAGCGTGCTGACCGCGAACGCCGACCCGATCGAGTCGACCAGCGCGAGCGAGCCGGTGCCGACCGCCTCCACGACCAGGCAGGGCAGCACCACCCGGCGGGCGCCGAACCGGTCGATCAGCGTCCCGCCCAGCGGGGACAGCGCGAGGGTCACCGCACCGAACCAGCCGATCACCAGACCGGCCTGGTTGTCGGTCAACCCGCGCACGTCGGTGAGGTAGATGAAGAGGAACGGCAGGGTCAGGCCGCGCCCGATGGCCGACAGCAGGGTGCCGAGCAGGATTCGACGGGCTTCCGGGCGAGCAGGCAGGGCGCGGCGCAGCATGGCTGGATTCTGTGCGCCGGGTACGACACCCGCGACCGGATTACCGCCGGTTACGCGCTCAGCAGAGCCGGCGGGTGAGCAAGACCACCCCGGTCTGCCATGCTGGCCCGGTGACCACGACCTGGCGCCACCTGCCCGCCCCGGCCCGCGAGATCGCCGCGGCCGCCACCGAGGCCGTCGTCGCCGCCCGCGAGCGGGACGCCGGGGCGTACGAGCCGGCCGTCGAGCGGCTTACCGCCGCCGACCGGGCGGGCCTGGTGCTCGGCGGGGTGGTCCGGCTGCTGCTGGAGGAGACCCACCCCGACGGGTTGGACGGCGACGACGTCCGCCTGGTGCTGGAGCGCTGCGTCCGGTCGACCGCGCCGTGGCGGCCCGACGTCGACCCGCACGTGCTGCTGGTCCTGCTGGCCAGCTCCCTCGGCGTGTACGACCCGGGCGACGACGACGCGCCGCCCGACCCGGCCGCGATCGCCCGGCACGCCCCGCTGCTCGTCGCCGACCTGCTGGCGGCCACCGGCCGGCCGCTGGCGGACTACCTGGCCGCCGCCTTCGCCGAGGTCGCCCGCACCGAGCTGCACGACTGAACCGCGTGCCGCGGGCGGGGCTGCCGGCCGCCACCGACGAAGCGCGGTGTCATGGGCTCGCGGCGAGGAAGACGAACGCGGCGAGCAGCACCAGGTGCACCCCGCCCTGGAGCACGGTCGCCCGGCCCGGCACCACGGTGAGCACGCCGGTCACGACGGTGAGCGCGAGCAGCGTGAGCTGCGTGCCGCCGAGGCCCAGGACCAGCGGTCCGGTCAGCCAGATCGAGGCGAGCGCTATGACCGGGATGGTCAGGCCGATGCTGGCCATCGCCGAGCCGAGGGCCAGGTTGAGGCTGATCTGGACCCGGTCCCGCCGGGCGGCCCGGGCCGCGGCGAGGGTCTCCGGCAGCAGCACCAGCAGGGCGATGATCACCCCGACGAACGCCTGCGGCAGGTTCGCCGCCGAGACACCCGCCTCGATCGCCGGAGAGATTATCTTCGCGTTGCCGACCACCGCGACCAGGGCCACCAGCAGCAGCACCAGACTGGCCAGCGCGGTACGGGACGACGGCGGATCCGCGTGCCCGTCGCCGTCGGCGTCGACGGCCATGACGCTGCCCTCCTGGGTGACCGGGAGGAAATAGTCGCGGTGCCGGCCGGTCTGCACCAGCACGAAGAGGCCGTAGAGGGCGAGCGACGCCACCGCCGCGAAGGTGAGCTGCGCGGGGGAGAACTGCGGGCCCGGTCGGCCGATGGTGAAGGTGGGCACCACCAGACTGAGGGTGGCGAGCGTGGCCACGGTGGCCAGCGCCCCACCGGTGCCCTCCGGATTGAAGACCGCGACCCGACGGCGCAGCGCGCCGAGCAGCAGCGACAGGCCGAAGATCCCGTTGCAGGTGATCATCACGGCGGCGAAGACGGTGTCCCGGGCCAGCGCCTGGGTCTTCTCTCCACCACTGATCATGAGCGTGACGATCAGTCCGACCTCGATCACCGTGACCGCCACGGCGAGGAGCAGCGAGCCGAACGGCTCCCCCACCTTGTGCGCCACCACCTCGGCGTGGTGCACCGCCGCCAGGACCGCGCCGGCGAGCAGCGCCGCCACCACCGCGATCACGACGGCGGGCAGTTCCCGGCCCCAACAGGCCGCGAGCACCAAGATCGCGATCAGGGGTACGAGGGTGGTCCAATCGGTCAGGCGGGATCGGATCAGCGCGGCCATGCCGTCAAGATTGCCAGAAGACCAGTCACCTGCCCCGGTCTGTGCTCTCCGGGTCCGCTCGCCGAGTGAGCGGCACCACGCCGGCCGGACTGCTCGCGGGACCTGAAGACGAAGCAAAACGAAGGCCGGGCACGGCGAGCGTGCCCGGCCTTCGTCGGATGTGATCAGCCGAGCGTGAGCTCGAACGCCGCGTCCTTGTGCTTGTGGACCTTGAACTTGGCCGCCGAGGCGAAGTCCTCGCCGCCGACGAACCTGCGACCGCTCGTGGCGGGGTGGTACTCGAACCGGATGTGCTGCCCGCCGATGACCTGCCTGGTCACGCCGACGTTCGGTGCGGAGATCGACCACGTGCCGACGATGTCACCGGTGTCGTCGTTGCGGGCGACCACGTACCCCTGGAACGGCGTGGTGCTCGCCACCGTCACCGTGACCCCGGCGTCGAGCCGGTAGTCGTAGGTGGTGGTGCCGCCCGCGACGACCTTGATGCGGTCGGCCCGGTCGCGGTTGGCCTCGCCGCCGCTCCACTGCGTGGCCTGCCCGTACACATCGAACAGGAGCGGCCACTCGTACGGGCCGAGCTTGTCGATCCGGTAGCGGCCATCGTTGCCGAAGGCGAAGACACCGAAGCCACCGCCCAGGCCGACATGCTCGCCGGCGATCCGGACAGCTCCCCCTCCGGGCAGTGCGGCTCCGTCCGGTCCGACGACCTGACCGGTGATGACACCCGCGCGATCCATCCGGATGACCGGCGGCGTGATCGTCTCGCCGGACTCCACGGTGAACTTCGTGGCGCGCCGCAGGTCGCCGGTGCCGCCGCGCGGACCGAGCCACTGGGCGCCGTAGCCCTTGGCCTCGGCCGGCCAGGCCAGCAGATGGTAGGTGCCCGCACCCTGCGGGATCATCTGGGTGACCTTGCCGTTCGGTTCGGTGAGCGCGCCACAGCCGTCCGGCATTCGGACCTCGTCGACCCGCACCGCAACGATGCACACGTCGGGCAGCGGAGCGCCGGTCGCCGCGTCCACCACGGTGGCGGTGACGCGGGCCATCGGCTCCATGACCAGCCTGACATCGGCCTGCTCGCCGGCGACCACGGTCACCGATGCCCCGTCGAAGGAGTAGCCCGAGGCCCAGGCCCAGATCTTGTGGGTGCCGACGGGGATGGTCGGGAAGATGACCTCGCCGTTCTCGGTGTCCCGCGCGTCGACGCTGATGCTGGAGGCGAAGTTCAGGATCGGCTTGCCCGTACGCGAGTCCACGGCGGTGAGGCGGACGCTGCCCGTCGGCAGCTTCTGGTCGTCGACCGTGGTGGTCCGGCCCTCGGTGACGGCGAACCGGGTCGCCGCCGACTCGTCCACCGTGCTGTAGGCGTACTGCTGCACGAGCAGCCACGAACTGGAGAACTGGACCGTGTTGCGGGTGCCCACGGGGACCCGGTCGAGCCGGTAGCGGCCGTCCTCGTCGGTGTAGGTGCTGCCGAAGAACTGGCCGTTGCTGACGTAGACGTCCACGCCGGACAGCGGTGCGCCGGACGTGTCGGTGAAGCGGCCCGCCACGGTGCCGGTCGGGACCAGGGTGTCGTTGACCGTCACCGTGTCGCCCGCCGTGACCGCGAAGAGCGTCGCGGCGTCGGAGTCCAGCGTGCCGTACGCGAACTGGCTGAACGTGCCCACCTCGAACCGGACCCGGTAGCTGCCCGGCACAACCTGGATGGTGAAGTTGCCGTCCCAATCCGTGCTGCCGTAACCGGAGCTGCTGTAGTCAGGGGTCTCGGCGCCGACGGACACGTACCGCACCGGAGCGCCGGCCCGGTCGACCAACCGCCCGGTGATGGTGCCGAGCGGCAGCAGCTCGTCATTGACCACCGTCGTGCCGCCAGCCGTCACGGTGATGAGATTCGCCGCCGACCAGTCGCTCTTGCCGTAGGCGTACTGAGTCGGGTGACCCCAGGCCTCGAATTGCACGCGGTACCGGCCCGGGGGAACCGCGTCGAACGCGTAACGACCCTGGTCGTCGAGCGACGCGTGAGCCCCGTGGTCGACGTCGTCGCCGTACAGGTAGACGGAGCCGCCGGTGACCGGAACTCCGCCGTCGGAAACCTGGCCCGTGATGGAGCCGGTGGATGCCGCCTGGGCCGGCGTAGCCAGCCCGGTCAGGGCCAGGGTGACGCCCAGCAGCAGTGCGCCGAACCGGCGCAGCATTGATCTGCTCATGATTCCCCGTGTGTGAGAGGTGTGGGATGCGTCGGGAACGCGACCCGCGCTGGCCGTCACCCTAGCGATCAAGGTCAAATTCTGTCCCGGGCCGGACGCAGACGACCGCCACGAGCGCCAGGCGCATCCAGTGAGGGCCAGAAACGAATCAAGGCCCCTCCGTGGAGGGGCCTTGACCTGCTCTTACCTCTGGTCGGGGTGGCCGGATTCGAACCGACGACCTCTTCGTCCCGAACGAAGCGCGCTACCAAGCTGCGCCACACCCCGAGGCGTGCCGACAAATAGTAGCCCACCCGCTCCGATGGTCAAACTCGGTACCCCCGGCTCATGGGGGTGTGGGCCGCTCAGCGGGAGATCAGCGTGAGCACGCTCGCCTCCGGCGGGCAGGCGAAACGCACCGGAGCGGTGGGGTGGGTACCCAGGCCGGCGGAGACGTGCAGCCAGGAATCCGAGCCGGGCCAGCGGTGCAGCCCGCGGGCCATCGAGCGGGGCAGGCCGCAGTTCGTCACCAGCGCGCCGTAGCCGGGTACGCAGACCTGGCCGCCGTGGGTGTGCCCGGCGAGCAGCAGCCCGAACCCGTCGGCGGCCATCCGGTCCAGCACCGCCGGCTCGGGGGAGTGGCTGAGGGCGATGGAGAGTGCCGTCCCGGAGCTGACCGGGCCGGCCACCGCGTCGTAGTCGTCCCGCTCGACGTGGGGGTCGTCCACGCCGGCCAGTTCGATCTCCCGGCCACCTGCCTTCAGGGTGGTCCGGGCGTTGTTGAGGTCCGCCCAGCCGGCGCCGGTGAGCACGTCGCGCAGCTCCTCGTACGGCAGCGGCACGCCCTCGCTGTACTCCCGGTCGGGCAGGAAGTAGGTGAACGGGTTCTTCCAGACCGGCCCGGTGTAGTCGTTGGAGCCGAAGACGAAGGCGCCCGGCAGGTCGAGCAGCGGTTGCAGGGCACGCAGCACGCCGGGGACCGCGTCGGGATGCGCCATGTTGTCCCCGGTGACCACCACCAGGTCCGGGTCGAGGGCGGCCAGCGAGGCCACCCAGTCCTGCTTGCGCCGCTGGTTGGGCATCATGTGCAGGTCCGACAGGTGCAGCACGCGGAGTGGTTCGGCGTCGGTCGGGAGCACCGGTACGTCGTACCGGCGCAGGGTGAACATGTTGCGCTCGACGAGCGACGCGTACGCCAGGGTGGCCGCGCCGGCGGCGATGGTCCCGGCGGCGAGCCGGAATAGTGTGCGCTTTCGCATGACGTTCAGGGTAGTTTGACCGACCATGAGCACGCTGAAGGATCGTCTCACCGCTGACATGCGCGCCGCCCTGAAGGCGCGTGACGAGCTGACCACCTCCACCCTGCGGATGGCCCTCGCGGCCGTCGGCAACGCCGAGGTCGCCGGCAAGGAAAAGCGCGAGCTCGACGACGACGAGGTGCTCGCGGTGCTGACCAAGGAGGCGAAGAAGCGACGCGAGGCGGCCACCGCGTTCGCCGACGCGGGTCGCGCCGAGCAGGCGAGCAAGGAGACGGCCGAGGGTGAGGTGCTGGAGCGTTACCTGCCGAAGCAGCTCTCCGACGCCGAGCTGACCGAGCTGGTCGCGGGGGCGCTCGCCGCGGGCGGCTTCACCGGCAAGACGCAGATGGGCCCGGCCATGAAGGCGGCCCAGGGCGCGGTGGCCGGCCGGGCCGAGGGCGGGCGGGTCGCCGCCGAGGTACGCCGCCAGCTCGGCCTCTGATCCCCGCCGACGACGAAACGGGCGGGCACCCCGTGGGGTGCCCGCCCGTTGTCGTTGCTCCAGGTCAGCCGCGCGGTCGCGGGCCGCGGCCGTTGCCGTTCGGCGGCGGGAACACGGTCCCCGGGCCGGTGGTGGTGCCGGGCTTCGGTCCACCCTGACCGTTGCTGACCTCGATCAGCACCACGCCACCCTTGATGGTGCGGCGGTCCGGGCTGGTGCCGGCCGCGGTGTCCGCCGGGCACTCCGACGGCACCTTGCTGGTGCCCACCACCGGCTCGAAGCCGGCGCCGCGCAGCCGTGACTTGGCGGCGTCGATGGACAGGCACTTGACGTCGGGGATGGAGCGCTGGTCACCTTCGACGATCTTCCCGCTCGGCGGGGTGAAGTTCTTGCGATCCTTGCCCTTCATGGCGTCGCGCAGCGTCTCGTACACCGCGGGGTTGATGCCGTTCGGGACGTCGTGGCCCATCCTCTGGTTGGTCTGCGGCCAGTCCGGGTCGGCCATGATGCCGGCGACCGCATACTGCTTGGTCATCGCCACCAGGGCGGAGGTCTTGTCCTTGTCGGTGGTGCCGGACTTGCCGGCCACCGGGGCGTCGACGATCCCGTGGACGTTGCGCGCGGTGCCGGTCTTGCACTGGGACGTCGAGGAGCTGTCGCCCAGCGGGCAACGGGCGGCGTCCACCGCGGCCCGGGCCACCTGCGTGCTGATCCGCTGCTCGCAGCGCGGGTTGGCGATGTCGAGCTTCTCGCCGTCCGGGCTGCGGATCTCCTGCACCGGGATCGGCTCGCAGTACTTGCCGTCCGCGGCGAGGGTGGCGTACGCGTTGGCCAGCTCCAGCGGAGTGGTCTGCGAGACGCCGAGGCTGAACGCGCCCCACTGGTGCGCGGCGTCCTTGGTCGCGGCGAACTTGGCGTCGTTCGAGGCGCGGAAGGTGATGCCGAGCTTCTCCGCGGCCTTCACCACGTTCTCCGCGCCGACCTGCTGCTGCAGCGGGATGAAGTAGGTGTTGACCGAGAAGCCGAACCCGCTCCACATGTTGTGTACGCCGGCCATCGCCTTCGAGGCGTTCTGTGGGCAGTAGAAGTGGGTGCCCGCGCAGGCGGCCGGATTGCCCGAGTCGATGATGTATTCGGACTTGAACTGCGGCTGCGCGTTGATGGTGTAGCTGAGCGGGTAGCCCTTCTCCAAGGCGGCCACCAGTGTGAAGATCTTGAAGGTCGAGCCGGCCTGATAGCCGGTGATGCCGGGGCCGCCGGTGACCAGCGGGATAACCGTGTTCGGATAGTTGCCCCGGATGCCCTTCTTGGCCTTCCTCGGGTCGCTGGAGATCTTGTTCTGCGGGTGGTCCGGGTCGTCGAGCTTGAAGTTCCGGTTGACCGCGACGGCGCGGACCCGGCCGGTGCCCGGCTCGACCACCGCGACCATCCGGGCGGCCTTGCTGCTCTCGCTCAGGTGGTTGCGGACCGCCTTGTCGGCGGCCGTCTGCGCCTGCTTGTCGAGCGTGGTGGTGATCGTGTAGCCACCGCTCTTCAGCCGGCGCTCACGGTCGTACGTGGTGGCGCCGAAGGTCTCCTGTCCCATCCACCAGCGGTAGAAGTAGTCGCAGAAGAAGCCCCAGGACCGGACGTTGGCGGCGACACAGCCGTTCGGGGTGCGCTTGTGGTTGACCTTCAGCTTGATCTGCTTGGCCTCGTCAGCCTGCGCCTGGGTGATCGCGCCGATCGTCACCATGTTCTGGATGACGTAGTTCCGCCGGCCCACCGCGTCGTCGTAGCCGGACGTCGTGGTGGGGTCGTAGGCGGTCGGTGCCTTCACCAGGCCGGCCAGCAGTGCCGACTCCTGGATGTCGAGCTTGCTCGGCGGCTTGCCGAAGTAGACCTGGCTGGCGGCGTAGACGCCGTACGCGCCGTTGCCGAACGGGGCGATGTTCAGGTAGCGCTCCAGGATCTCGTCCTTGGAGAGCTCCTTGTCGATCTGGAGCGCGTAGCGCATCTCGCGCAGCTTGCGGGCGCTGGTGTCCTCGGTCGCGGCCACCACGTCGGCCGGGTGGGTCGCCGAGTACGCGATGGCCAGCCGGACGTACTGCATGGTCAGCGTCGACGCGCCCTGCTGCGCGTTGGAGCCGGAGCTGTTGTTGACGAACGCCCGGGCCACGCCGTTGAAGTCGACGCCGTTGTGCTTGTAGAACTGGTGATCCTCGGCCGCGACGATCGCCTTCTGCATGAACAGCGAGACGTCCTTGAGCTTCACGTCGCGGCGGTTCTCGTCGTACATGGTGGCCAGCGGAGTCTTGCCGTCCGAGGCCAGCAGGTAGGTGATCTGTGGCGCGCGGGCCACCTTCAGCTCAGTGGGGAGGGCGCCGAAGGTCTGGGCCCCCGCCTTGGCGGCCAGTCCGGACATCGCCACTGCGGGGAAGGCCGCCGCCGCGACCACCACGCCGGCCAACAGGCCACAGATGAGTAGCGATGCGGCGTTGGTCAGCACATTGTGGTCACGTTTCCGCATCCAGGTCACCTCGACAGGGTACGCGAGTAGGGAACGAGGGGCGCTGGGGCGTCTTTTCCCCATTTCCTGCGCGCGCCGGCCTCGTTGTGCTAAACGCACGAACCCTGGTGCGTGGTTGCGTGAAACCTGGCGAAAGTCTCCACCGAACGGGCGACCCGCGCAGCGTTTTCACCTACTCCGACCGGGTAGACGGCGGGCGTAGGCCCGGGAAGCCGGGAGTGTCCGGAATGATGGATTTCGCCGACAACGTTGCGTAATCGGGTGACTACCCAGCATGATGGTGGCGGCGACAGAGCCACATGCCCTCCGTGCCGCCTTGGGGGAGGCGGGCCGGACGGCCGGAAGGATTCGACGGCTGGTCGCGCGAAGTCGGTAGGTAATGCAAGGGGGGACGTGTACAGATGGGCATGATTGCTGACTGGCCGTCACTGGCGGCGTGTCAGAACGGGGACCCGGACGCGTTGTTCGTACAGGGCGCCGAACAGAACGTGGCGAAGAGGATCTGCCGGAGCTGCCCAGTTCGGTACGAGTGCCTGGCCGACGCGCTCGACAACCGGATCGAGTTCGGTGTGTGGGGTGGCATGACCGAACGCGAACGCCGGGCGTTGCTGCGCCGTCACCCCCAGGTGACCAGCTGGCGCAAGATGTTCGAGGCGGCCATGAAGAAGAACAGCAGGGACAAGACCGGCAAGGACAAGATCCTGGTGACCTCGGCCAACTGACCGCCGTGCCGGCCGGCGGCCGGCACGGCGGCTCACCGCCGGCTGATCGCCTCGCCGATCGTCCGCAGCCCGTCGACGTCGTGCACGTCGGCGGGCTGCGCCGTCACCGACACCGCTGGCACCGCCGGGAAGGCCGTGGTGAACCGCACGGCCACCCGTTGCTCGCGAGCCGCCTGCTGGGCCAGCGCGGCGTGGGCCCGCAGCACCTCGACGGTGCCCGCGTGGCCGCCCTCGTGCTCCAGCCGCTCCGCGGCGGCCAGGCTGTCCGCCGCGGACAGCTCCGGCACCGCCGGCTGATGCACCCGGTTGAGAACCAGGCCGGCCAGCGGCATCCGCTCCTCGCGCAGCCGGCCCGCGAAGTAGGCGGCCTCCCGGACCGCGTCCGGCTCCGGCGCGGCGACCAGCAGGAACGCCGTCTCCCGCGCCTGGAGGATCCGGTACGTCTGCTCGGCCCGCTGCCGGAAGCCGCCGAACATCGAGTCCAGCGCGGCGACGAAGCCCGAGAGGTCGGTGAGCAGCTGCGCGCCGATCACCTTCTGCACCGCCTTCGAGAACATCCCGAAGCTGGCGGTCACGAAGCTGAACATGCTCCGCCCCCCGCTGCGCGCCGGGGCGAGCAGCAGGCGCAGCATCCGGCCGTCGAGGAAACGGGAGAGCCGGGCGGGCGCGTCCAGGAAATCCAGCGCCGAGCGGGACGGCGGAGTGTCCACCACGATCAGGTCCCACTCGCCCCGGGCGTGCAACTGGCCCAGCTTCTCCATCGCCATGTATTCCTGGGTGCCCGCGAACGTGGAGCTCATGGCCTGGTAGAAGGGGTTGGCGAAGATCTCCGCCGCCTTCGCCGGATCGGTGTGCTGCAGCACCACGTCGTCGAAGGTGCGCTTCATGTCGAGCATCATGGCGTGCAGCTCACCGCCGCTGGCCTCGGCGTCGATCCCCTTCACCTGGCGCGGGGTGTTGTCCAGCTCGGTCAGACCGAGCGACTGGGCCAGCCGGCGGGCCGGGTCGATGGTGAGCACCACTGTCCGCCGCCCGTGCCGCTCGGCCGCGCGCAGCGCCAGCGCGGCGGCGGTGGTCGTCTTGCCCACCCCGCCCGCACCGCAGCAGACCACGATCCGCACGCCGGGGTCGGCGAGGATCTGGTCGACGTCCAGCGGTGGCGCCGCGGCTTCAGAAGGCACCAATCGAGCGTATCGGTCTGCGGGGTGTCTCTGCTCCGTGCCGGCCGCAGGTGTGAGTCAATCCGCCCGGACGAGCACCGCGGCCAGCTTCTCCAGCCCTGCCCGGTCGACCCCCTCCGGCAGCAGCGGCAGCTCGGTCAGGGGCCGGCCCAGCTCCACCAGGTCGGCCCGGAGGGAGTCTTCCAGCTCCCGCCGTATCTGCTGGGTCCGGGCCTCCTCGGCCAGGCCGGCCACGGTCCGGTCGTCGGCCCGCAGGCCGGCGGCGGCCAGCCCCCGCCTCAGCTCGACCGCGGTCACCTCATGCGCGGCCGGCGCCGGGGGCCGGGCGCCGTTCACGATCACCCGGCCGATCGGGAAACCGAGCTGGGTCAGCTCGGTGATCGCGTCGACCGTCTCCTGGACCGGCATCTCCTCCAGCAGCGTCACCACGTGCACCGCGGCAATCGGTGAGCGGAGCAGCGCGGCGACCCCCTCGCTCTGGGTCTTGATCGGCCCGACCTTGGCCAGCCGGGCGGTCTCGGCGGTGACGTTGAGGAAGCGACCGATCCGCCCGGTCGGTGGGGCGTCCAGCACCACCGCGTCGTAGGTCCGGCGCTGCCCGCTGGTCCGGGTGGTCGCCTCCTTGAGCTTGCCGGTGAGCAGCACGTCCCGCAGGCCCGGCGCGATCGTGGTGGCGAAGTCGATGGCGCCGAGCTTGCGCAGCGCCCGGCCGGCTGCGCCGAGCTTGTAGAACATGTCCAGGTACTCGAGGAGCGCCTCCTCGGCGTCCACGGCCAGGGCCCGCACCTCGCCACCGCCCGGAGCGTCGGTCAGGTGACGTTCCTCGTACGGCAGCGGGTCGATGCCGAAGAGCTGGGCGATGCCCTGCCGTCCCTCCACCTCGACCAGCAGGGTCCGCCGGCCGCCGCCGGCCAGCCCGAGGGCCAGCGCCGCGGCGACGCTGGTCTTGCCCGTGCCGCCCTTGCCGGTCACCACGTGGAGGCGGGCCGGCCACCCGGTGCCGGCCGGTTGGGCCGGCTGCTCAGCTGCTGCCACCGGTCGAGCCTATCCAGCCGCCGGGTTCAGGCGACCTCGCAGACCCACCATCCCGTCTTCCGCACCACGGTGAAGCGCAGATCCTGGTCGGCCACCTTCTCGTCGGAAGTGATCATGGAGACCTTGGTGGTGACCGTTGCCCGGTCGCCGGTCTGGTTGTCCAGCTTCGGGGCGGTCCAGCGGAACCGTGGCTTCTGGTACTGCTCGGCGTACTTCTGCACCTCGGCGACCTTGGCGGCGATCTTCTTCTCGTCCCGGGAGGCGGAGCAGACGAAGGTGGCCGCCTTCCCGGCGTCCCGGTCCTCGTAGACCGCCCGGAGGAAGCCGTCCACCGCGACCGTCGGCTCCTTCGCGCCCTGGCCCTCCTCGGCGTTGCGGAGGGTGAGGAAGGCGGCGGCGCCGCCACCGCCGCACAGCAGGATCGCCGCCGCCAGCACGATCGAGACGATCAGCAGACCGCGCCGCGGCTTCCGGGCGACCGGCTCCTGGTGCGACGGGTAGCCGGCCGCCGGCGGGGGATAGCCGGATCCCGGCGGCGGGTAGCCGGATCCCGGTGGCGGGTAGCCGGATCCCGGTGGCGGGTAGCCGGACCCGGGCGGGGGGTAGCCGGACCCGGGTGGCGGGTAGGCGGACCCGGGTGGCGGATTGGCGGCCGCCGGTGGGGGGTAGCCGCCGGGTGGCGGGGGTACGACCCCGGGGTGCGGCGCGACGCCGGCAGGCGGCTCCAGGTGGGACGGCTCGCCGGGCGAGCCGGCGGCGCCACCGATGGGCGGTTGGGTCATGTCTTCCCCCGAGGTGCGGCGCCGTCGCCCCGGAAGGCGACCGACGCGTGGTCGAGCGTGGCGGGCGAGCGCGGATCGCCCGTCCAGACCGGAAGGGTAGCGGTCGGTGGGCGACTTGCCAGCCCCACGGACACGTTGCGCGTGCCGCGGCCCGCACATCGGCGGCGAACGTGACGACGCCCGGGCAGCGTCCCACGTCCGGGTGGTCGGGTCGGACCGTAGGCTGTGCCTGACCGAAGTACATGCCAGGCAAGGGAGCCTTCAGACCGATGCAGAAGTGGGAATACGCCACGGTCCCGTTGCTGGTCCATGCGACCAAGCAGATCCTCGACAACTGGGGCGAGGACGGCTGGGAGCTCGTCTCCGTGGTTCCCGGCCCGAACCCGGAGCAGCTCGTCGCCTACCTGAAGCGGCCGAAGGCGTGAGCGGCATGGTGAACGGACCACACGCGAAGCTCGCGGAACTGGGACTGACCCTGCCCGAGGTGGTGCCGCCGGTGGCCAGCTACGTGCCGGCCGTCCAGTCCGGGCAGCACCTCTACCTCTCCGGCCAGCTGCCGATGGCGGAGGGCAAGCTGCTCGCCACCGGCAAGGTCGGCGCCGGCGTCTCCGCCGAGCAGGGGAAGGACCTGGCGCAGCGGTGCGCGCTGAACGCCCTCGCCGCGATCGACTCGCTGGTCGGCCTGGAGAACGTCGTCAAGATCGTCAAGCTGACCGGCTTCGTGGCCAGCGCGCCGGGTTTCACCGGTCAGCCCGGCGTGATGAACGGCGCCTCTGACCTGTTCGTCGCGGTCTTCGGCGAGGCCGGCCGGCACGCCCGCAGCGCCGTGGGCGTCGCCGAGCTCCCCCTCGACGCCCCCGTCGAGGTCGAGGCCATCGTCGAGGTCGCCTGACCCTCCATCCCCGCCCCGTCCCCGCGATCTTGCAGGTTCGGCCGCGGCGAAAGCCGTGAACGACCACAAATCACGGTCCAGAACTGCAAGATCGCGGGGAGTGGCGAGCGGGGTCGTACGATCGCTGCCATGGGCGGGCATGTGACCGGGGCCGTGGGGGCGCTCGCGGACGAGCTGCCGGAGTGGGTGACGCTGCTGCGCGCACCCAATCCGGGGCCGATGACGCTCGACGGCACCAACACCTGGGTGCTGCGCGCCCCCGGTGCCGAGCACGCCGTCGTGGTCGACCCGGGGCCGGCCGACGAGGAGCACCTGGCCGCGATCGCGGCGCACGGGCCGGTCGGGGCCGTGCTGATCACCCACGGGCACCCGGACCACACCGAGGGCTGCGCCCGCCTGCACGAGCTGCTCGGCGGTGCACCGGTCCTCGCCGCCGACCCGGCGCACACCATCGGCGGCGAGCCGCTGACCGGGTCCGGTGAGCTCGGCGGCTTCGATCTGGGGATCCGCCTGCTGAGCACCCCCGGGCACACCGCCGACTCGGTCTGCTTCCTCGTGGAGCACGGCGGCGAGCGGGTCGTGTTCACCGGCGACACCATCCTGGGCCGGGGCACCACCGTGGTGGCCCATCCGGACGGGCACCTCGGGGACTACCTGTCGAGCCTGGAGCTGCTGTCCACGTACCGGGGGGTCCCGGCGCTGCCGGGGCACGGCCCGGCGCTGGCCGACTGCGGCGCGGCGGCCGAGTTCTACCTGGCTCATCGGCGGGCCCGGCTCGACCAGGTCCGCGCCGCGGTGGCCGAGGGCGCGACCACCGCGCAGGAGGTGGTGGCCAGGGTCTACGCCGACGTCGACCGGTCGCTCTGGTGGGCGGCCGAGTGGTCGGTCCGCGCGCAGCTCGAATACCTCGGAGTGGAGCAGCCGTGACCTGCCCGGTGTGCGGGACCGTCGCCGTGCCCGGCGCGCGGTTCTGCCACAACTGCGGCGCGGCGCTGCCGGCCGCCGCGACGCTGCCCGCCGCCGAACGGCGGGTGGTCACCGTGCTCTTCGGCGACCTCTCCGACTTCACCTCCTGGTCGGAGGACCTCGACCCGGAACGGGTCGGCGCGGTCACCGACCGGGTGCTCGCCGCCCTCGCCGGTGCGGTCAAGACCTTCGGCGGCCACGTCGACAAGCTCACCGGCGACGGGATCATGGCGGTCTTCGGCGCGCCCGTCGCGCACGAGGACGACGCCGAGCGGGCGGTCCGGGCCGCGCTCTCGATGCAACGGGCCGTCCGCCGGGTGCTCGACGACGAGCGGGGCGGCGGCGCGCCGCTCGGCCTGCGGGTCGGGCTGAACACCGGCGACGTCATCGCGGGCATCCAGGCGGCGATCGAATACACGGTCATCGGCGACACGGTGAACACGGCCGCCCGGCTCGCCGACGCCGCCGCCGTGGGCGCGGTCTACGCGGGTGCCCGGACCGCCGCCGCCACCCGGCACGTCGCCTCCTGGCGGGCGCTGCGCCCGCTGCGGCTCAAGGGCAAGCGCGAGCCGGTCGAGGCGTACGAGCTGCTGGGTCTCCTGGACGCGCCGGGCACCCGGTCCGGCCTCGGCGACGAGGCGCCTTTCGTGGGCCGGGAGACCGAGATCGGCCGGGTTGCCGGTCGGCTCGCCGAGGTGATCGACCGGAGCGAGCCTCGGGTGCTGCTGATGACCGCCGAGGCGGGGATCGGCAAGTCCCGGTTCGCCGCCGAGGTGGAACGCCTCGCCGCCGGCTACGACGTCGGCGCCGGCCGCTACGCCGCCCACACCGGCGCCCGGGTGCTGTCGGTCCGATGCGCCGCGTTCGGCGAGCGCCGCCGGCTGGCCCCCCTCGCCGACCTGGTCCGGGCAGCGGTCGGCCTGCCCAACGACGCCGCCACCGCGCTCACCCGGCCGGCCGTGGAGGAGCGGCTGCGCCGGCTCGGCCAGCGGCTCGGCCGACTCCCCGGCGACCTCCCTCCGCTCGCCGTCGACCAACTCCTCGCGCTGCTCGGGTACGCCGAACTTCCGGCCGCAACCGAGAGCGGCCAGTGGAGCGCCGCCTCCCCGCCGCCCGACGCCGAGGCGGTGCCGAACGCGGTCGCCGACCTGCTCACCGCACTCGCCGCCGAGGCGCCGCTGGTGATCGTCGTGGACGATCTGCACGACGCGACCGCCGAGACCATCAACGCGCTCGGGGTGGCCCTCTCCCGGCTCGCCGGCCCGGTGCTGGTGCTGCTGCTCGGCCGCCCCGAACTGGTACGGACCGCCGGCACGCTGACCCGGGTCGCGGACGCCGAGGTGCACGCGCTCCCCCCACTGCGCGGCGCCGACGCGGCCCGGCTGCTCACCAGCTATCTGAACGGCGGCAAGCTGTCGCAGGCCGACGCCGACCGGCTGCTCGCCACCGCGCAGGGCAACCCGTTCTACCTGGCCGAGCTGGTCACCCTGCTGATGGAACGCGGGGCGCTGACCCCCGGCGCGGACCGGAACCCCCCGGTCGGCTGGCGGCTCGCCCCTGGCTCGCTGGGCAGCCGGCTGCTCTCCCGGGACCTGGCCGCCGTGCTCGCGGCCCGGATCGACGCCCTGCCGCCGGACGCCCGGTCGGTGTTGCGGGACGCCGCGGTGGTCGGCGACACCGTGCCGGCCGGCGCGCTGGAGGCGCTCCGCGAGCAGCGCGTCGGGCGGGACGGCCGGCCGGCGGCGGTGGCCGCGGTCGAGCTGGACCGGGCCGTCGAGGAGCTGCTGCAACGCCGCATGCTGCACCGCACCCGCACCGGATACGCGTTCGCCACCCCGCTGATGCGGGAGGCCGCGTACGCCGGGGTGAGCAAGGCCGAGCTTGCCGAGCGGCACGCGGCGTTGGCCCGCTGGGCCGCCCCGGAGAGCGCCGACGCCGTCGCCCCGGCCGGCGGGTTCCCCGAGACCGTCCGGGACGACTTCGTCGCCGAGCACGTCGGGCGGGCCGCGGCGCTCGCCGACGCGGTGAAGCTCCGCCCCGACGCACCCGCCCGCGCGGTGGCCCCGCTGGGCGTGGCCGCGCTCGGCCGGGCTGCCCGCCGCGCGCTGCGCTCCGGGGAGCCGGCCCTGGCCGTCGAGTACGCGGAACGTGCCGCCGAGCTGGCCCGGGACGGGCTGCCGCTGGCCGACCAGGTGGTGCACGCCAGGGCGTTGCTCCAGATCGGCCGGCCCGGTGACGCGCTCGCCTTCGCCGAGAAGATCGCCGCCAACGCCGGGGACGCGGCGGCCACCCGGGCCAGCGCCCTGCTGCTCGCCGGGCAGGCCCACCAGACCGTCGGCGACGTCGACCGGGCGGTGCTCTGCTGGCAGGAGGCGTTGCAGGTGGCCACCGAGGCCGCACTGCCGGCGATGCGCGCCTCGGCGATGCGCCGGCTCGGCATGGCCGACTTCATCGCCGGCCGGCTGGGCCAGGCGAGCAGTCGGCTGGCCGCCTCCTACCAGGTCAGCCTCTCGGTCAAGGACTCGCGCGGGCAGGCCTGGTCGTTGCAGAACCTGGCGTGGGTGACCACCACCCGGGGCGACTTTGCCGGCACCGACGCGGTGCTCGGGCGGGCCGCCCGGCTCTTCGCCGAGTTGAAGGACCCGTACGGGCGGGCCTGGCTGCGCGGCACCACCGCCTTCGCCCGGCTGCTCGCCGGCCGGCTGAAGGAGGCCTGCCGGATGGCACAGGTCTTCCTGCCGTTCGGGGAGCGGGTCGGCGAGGCGTGGGCGGTCGGCACGCTCCGGGCGGTCGAGGCGTACGCCACCGCCGAGCTGGGTGAGCTGGCCGAGGCGGACCAGGGGGCGCGCCGGGCGTACCGGGAGTTCGCCGAGATCGGTGACGACTGGGGGCAGGGCTTCGCCCTGGTCGTACGCGGGGTGGTGGCCCGCGGGCTGGGCGCGCCGGAGCACGCCGCTGACCTGCTCACCGACGCCCTTGAATACGCCGACCGGACGTCGCACCCGCTGCTCACCGGGATGGCCGGCACGCTGCGCGGGTTCGTGGCCCTGGACATGGGCGACAGCGAGACCGCCGAGCGGTACGCCCGGTCGGTGCTGACCACCGTCGAGCCGCACAACCCGCAGGCGCCCGCCCAGGTGGGGCCCCGGGTGCTGCTCGCCATGGCCCGGCTCGCCGCCGGCGATTCGGCGACGGCGGTGGGGCTGCTCGCCCCGGTCGCCACCGCCGCCGCGGCCCACACCCCGTCGCTGCTCTTCTCCCGCCGCCAGACGATGGCCCGGTACGCGTCCGCGCTGCTCGCCCACGGCCGGCGTGAGCAGGCGCTGGACTGGGCGCAGCGGGCCATGTCCGCACCGGCCGAGGACGTCCGTAGCCAGGTGATCGCGGCCTGCGTGCTGGCCGAGGCGCTGTCCGCCTGCGACCGCCGGGCCGAGGCCCTGGCCAGCGCGGAGGAGGCGGTACGCCTGGCGTACGCCACCGAGCAGCGCAGCGAGCGGGCCTACGCCGACGCCCTCCGCGCCCGCCTCGCCGCTGGCTGACCCGCTCGCCCACCCACGATCCGCGCCGGTGTGTTGCGTGGCCCGGCGGAGGCGGGGCGGGTCTGGCGGTTTCGGGGATGTGGGCGCCGGGGGCGTTGGCTAGCGTGGGGCGACAGGCCGTCCACGGTGGCGGTCGCCCTGGGGAGGAACGATGAGGCTGCCGCGCTCGAGTGCCGGCTGGACGATGGCGGTCTTCGGGGTTCTGGCGCTGCTGCTCGGCGCGCTCGGGTTGATCTGGCCGGAGGCGCAGCTCCGTATGCTCGGCTTCGAGGTGCCGGCCGTGCGGGCCCCGGGCGACTACACCGGCACGTTCCTCACCGCGTCCTCGATGGCCTCGTTCAACATGGGGGTCTACTACCTCCTCGCCGTCGCCACCGAGTGGCGGCCGTTCTACCGCTTCACGGTCTGGTTCCGGCTGGTCACGTTCATCGTCTTCAGCATCGCGGTGCTCTCCGAGGTGGCCCCGGGCCGGTTCTTCTCGGTGGCGGCCTGGGAGGGGCTGGGCGCGGCCGCGACGGCCGTCGCTCTCTGGTGGGACGCTCGCCGGCCGGCCGTCGCGGAGCCGTCGGACGACCCGTCCGCGGGCCCCGGCCCGGTGCCGGCCGCCGACGCGGTGCACTGAGCGATCAGAATCGTTGGGTATTTTCGAGCCGTGACCGAGACCCCGCCCGGTGCCCTGCGGCTGCCCATCGTGCCCGGCCTGGCCGATTTGGAGGTCTTTGCCCGGGGCGGCTACGCCACCGTCTACCGGGCCACGCAGATCTCGGTCGGGCGCGAGGTCGCGGTCAAGGTGGAGAACCGCACGCTGGACAGCGAACGGGACCAGGCGCGCTTCCTGCGCGAGGCGCGGGCCGCCGGCAAGATGTCCTCCCACCCGCACGTGGTCGACCTCTTCGACGTCGGCGTCACCGTCGACCAGCATCCCTATCTGATCATGGAGCTCTGCGACGGCTCGTACGCGGAGCGGATGCGTACGTCACCGCTGGGCCCGCTGGAGGCCCGCGACCTCGGCGTCAAGATCGCCGACGCGCTCGCCCACTCGCACGCGGCCGGGGTGCTGCACCGGGACGTCAAGCCGGCGAACATCCTCTACTCCCACTTCAACCCGGCGGTGCTGGCCGACTTCGGGCTGGCGGTGCTGGCCGAGGTGCGGGACGCCTCGGTCACCCTGGAGGTGCTCACCCCGGCGTACGCGCCGCCGGAGATGTTCAACCACAGCCCGCCCACGCCGGCGGTCGACGTCTACGCCCTCTGCGCCACCCTGTACGCGTTGATGTACGGCCGGCCGCCACGGTGGCAGTCGGAGCGTAACCCGAGCCTGGTCACCGTGCTGGAGATGTTCCAGCAGCCGATCCCCGGCCTGCCCGGCGTGCCCGACGAGCTGATCGACGTGCTGCGGCTCGGCATGTCCAACGACCCGGGGGAGCGGCCGTCCGCCGTCGAGCTGCGCGGCATGCTCGCCGCGCTCCCGCTCGACCCGGCCGCTCCGATCAGCGGCGTGCCGTACCCTGCCCCGATCAGCGGTGGCCCGGGCACGGGCGGGCCGTACCCCGCGGGCCGGACGGGTCAGCCGACCCCGCGCCCGTCGACGGAGGACGCCGGGACGATCGTGCCCGGGTCCGGCCGGTGGTGGCCGCGTCGCTGGTTCTTCGGCGGCGCGGGGGTGCTCGCACTGGCCGCCTCCGCAGGCGCGGGAGCCTGGCTCGCCGCCGGCTCGCCGGCCACGGAGCCGCCGACGTCGGTGGCCACCGGGGTCGTCCACCCGACCGCGGGAGCCACGCCGGGCTGCGCGGCCGGGAGCGTACGCCTGCCGACGGGTGCCCGCTGCGCGTCCGAGCTGGAGTGCTTCGGGCCGGTACGGCTGCGCAGCGACCGGGCCGAGGCGACCCGGGTGCCGTGCGACGGCCGGCACACCTGGGAGACGTACGCCGTGGGCGATCTGCCCACGACACTGGTCGGGGCGGGTCACGCCGCGGTGATCGCCGATCCGACCGTCCAGGAGGTCTGCAACGTCCGCACGTTCCGGCTCGTCAGCGGCATCGGGGAGGAGGCCGGATGGAACCTGGAGGTGCTGCCACCGTCCGGGCGGGACGTGGACGGCAGCTACCGCTGCCTGGCCGGGCGGGGCGTTGACGCGCTCGCCGTGCCGACCATCACCGGTCGCTGAGCCGCTGCGCCGTCCGCTGCTGGCGGACCGCCCGTGGATCGATCGCCTCCAGCGTGTCGGCGTCCACGCCGTAGCCGCCCGGCGTCCGTAGGTTTCGGACCGCCCGGGGATCCAGCGCCTCCAGCGTGTCGGCGTCCACCGAGGATCCGCCGGGCACCGGCGGGTCCCCGGCGGGCGCGCTGCCGTCCCGGGCCTGCCGGGCGTCGGTCACCATCACCCCGGCGATCATCCCGAACAGGACGCAGACCAGCGCCAGGACCACCGAAAGGATGCCCTCGGGCTGCCAGACCACGAGGGTCACCAGTGCCGCCACCGCCGCCAGCGACGCGACGACGGCCTTCGCCCGCGCATCGGGCTTCGGGAACGAACTCACCCGACAAGCATGACCCAGGCCGGCCACCTGTCAACCGTCGGATCCGATTGGCGGGCGGCCGACACCGTCCTGGTGCACCGGGATCGAGTGGGGCGCGGGCCCGTTCCGGGACACCGCGCAGGCACTTTGTCGGGTTAGAGTACGACCGCACCCCGTTCCGGCCGATCTCCTGGGCCGAAGGCGATGTGCGTTTCACCGCCGTGATCCGCGATCCGCGACCGGCGGTCATCGATTCCCGAGCAAGGAGATTCGCGACAGATCATGTCAAGAAGATGGATCTCTGTGCTGATTTCTGCCGGGCTGGCTCTCGGCACCGCGATCGGCACGTCTCAACCGGTGAATGCGGCAGAGTCCACTCCCGACGGCGGCGGCTGGGCGAACGCCGGCGTCAAGCCCGGCGCACGCACGAGTTCGTTCTCCGCGAACGCCACCGTCCCGCCCGGCTACACGATCCAGGGCATCGACGTCTCCAGCCACGACCACAACCTCGGCCCGATCGACTGGCCGGCCGTGGCGGCGAAGGGGTACAAGTTCGCGTACGTCAAGGCGACCGAGGGGCGGACCTACCTCAACCCCTACTTCGCCGAGGACTACCGGGCGGCCAAGGCGGCCGGGCTGCTCGTCGGTGCCTACCACTTCGCGCGCCCGGACAGCCGTGACCCGGTCACCGAGGCGAACTACTTCATCGACAACGCGCAGTTCGCCAAGGACAGCCAGACGCTGGTGCCCATGGTGGACATCGAGTGGCCGTACTGGAGTGGCGCGCCGACCTGCTACGGGTTGACCACGACCGAGTTCGCCAGCTGGATCCGGGCCTTCAGCAACCAGGTCAAGACACGCATCGGCCGAGTGCCGATGATCTACACCAACACCAACTTCTGGAACCCGTGCACCGGTAACAACGCGTCCTTCGGCGATCACCCGCTGGACATCGCCGGCTACACGGCCACCCGTCCGCCACTGCCGGCCGGCTGGACGACGGAGAGCATCTGGCAGTACGCAGCCGGTGACCCCAGCCAGCCCGCGAACTACAGCCAGAACGTGTTCAACGGCGACTACGCCGCTCTCGCCCGGCTCACCGGCGCTCCGGCGGTCGCGGCACCGGTCGCCTTCCGCGCCCGCGTCAACAGCCGCTATGTCTCGGCCGAGAGCGCCGGAGCCAAGCCGCTGATCGCCAACCGGACCGCGATCGGGCTGTGGGAGCAGTTCGACGTGGTCGATGCGGGCGGCGGATTCGTCGCGCTCCGCTCGCGGGTCAACGGTAAGTACGTGGTGGCGGAGAGTGCGGGCGCCAAGCCGCTGATCGCCAACCGGACCGCGATCGGCCCGTGGGAGAAGTTCACGGTCATCAACAATTCGGACGGCACCATCAGCCTCCGGGCCAACGCCAACGGCAGGTACGTGGTGGCGGAGAGCGGGGGCGCCAAGCCGCTGATCGCCAACCGGACCGCGATCGGCCCGTGGGAGAAGTTCGACAAGCTGCCCACCTCGTGAGCCGCTGACGGACCTGGGGTACGGCGGGCGCACGATCGCCCGTCGTACCCGGCCGTCAGCCGAACGCGGTGGTGTAGCAGCGCACCCGGTAGCTTGATCGGACGCCGGGCGGCTCAGTACGACTTGGCCTGGTTCAGGACGTGCTGGGCGACGAAGTTGAGGATCATCTCCCGGCTGACCGGGGCGATCCGGCCGGCCCGCACGGCGCCGAGCAACGTGGCCACGCCGTAATCGGTGGTCATGCCGGCACCACCGAGCGCCTGCACGGCGGTGTCCACGGCGAGCGCGGCGGCCTCACCGGCCGCGTACTTGGCCATGTTGCCGGACACGCCGGCCTCCAGGTCGCGGCCCGCGTCGTAGAGCGTGGCCGCCTTGTAGATCATCAGGCGGGCCAGTTCCACCTGGACCGCCGCGTGGGCGAGCGGGTGGGCGATGCCCTGGTGGGAGCCGATGGTCCGGCCGCCCCACACCTTCCGGGTGGCGGTGTACGCCGAGGCGCGCTCGATCGCGTACCGGCCGGTGCCGGCCCCCATCGCGGCCACCGTGATCCGCTCCGGGTTGAGGCCGGAGAAGAGCGCCGGCAGCCCGGCCTCGAGGGACTCGCCGACGAGCGCGTCGCCGGGGAGCCGGACCTCGTCCAGGTAGAGCAGGAACTGGTTCTCCGGAGACAGGATCTCCATGGCCAGCTTGGACCGGGTCAGCCCCGGTGCGTCGGTCGGCACGATGAACAGTGCTGGCTTCAGCTTGCCGGTCGAGGCGTCCTCGGTGCGGGCGACGACGAGGACGTGCCGCGCCTGGTCGACGCCGGAGATGTAGCACTTGCGGCCGGAGAGCAGCCAGTCGGCGCCATCCCGGCGGGCCACCGTGCCGAGCCGGTGGAAGTTCGAGCCGGCCTCCGGCTCGGTGATCGCGAAGACGATCTTCTGGGAGCCGTCGGCCAGGCCGGGCAGGTGGCGCTTGCGCTGCTCGTCGGTGCCGTGCTTGTTGATCACGGTGGCGGCGATGGCGGGGGAGACCACGAGCAGCAGCAGCGGGCAGCCGGCCGCCGCCAGTTCCTCGCTCACGATGGCCAGCTCGGTGATGCCGCCGCCCCCGCCGCCGTACTCGGTGGGAATGTTGACACCGAGGTAGCCGAGCCGGCCGGCCTCGTGCCACAGCTCGGTGGTGTGCTCGCCGGCCTTGGCCTTCTCGACGAAGTAGGAGTGGCCGTACCGGCGGCCCAGCGCCCGGACGGCGTCCCGGAGCTGGTCCTGTTCGGGAGTGAGGTCGAAGTTCATCGGTTGTCCTCCTCGGGGTCCACCACGGCCAGCACGGTGCCGGTGTCGACCTGGCCACCGGCCGGCACCGGCAGCTCGGCGACCACGCCGTCGGCCGGGGCGAGCACGGGGTGTTCGAGCTTCATCGCTTCGAGGGTCAGCAGCAGGTCCCCGGCGGCGACCCGCTGGCCGACCGCCACGTGCACCCGGGCCACCGCGCCCGGCAGCGGCGCGAGCAGCGACCCGACCGCCAGCTCCGCGGTGGGCAGCGGGAACCGGGGCAGCTCGGTGAGGGCCGCCGCCCCGTCCGGGCCGTCCACGAAGACCTCCGGGCCCACCCGGTGTACGCGGAACGCCCGCCGCACCCCGGCCACGTCGAGCACCACCCGGTCCGGCGCGGCCTCGACCAGGGTCACCGCCGGCGGCTGACCGTCCGGAGTGCCGTCGGCGTCCATGCCGGCCAGCGCGTCGGGGGCGGCCGCCGGGGCGGCCCCGCCGGCGCGCCCGGCTGTGGACCACTCGGCCAGCCGGCCGGTCCGGTCGAGGCGGTAGCGGACTTCGATCTCCCCGCCGTCCGGCGCGGTGAACCTGCTGACCTGCGGGTAGGCGGGCACGTTGCGCCAGCCGGACGGCACCGCGGCGAGCACTCTCACCTCGGCCCGCCGCCCGGCCGCCGAGGCCAGCGCCGCCGCGAGTGCGACCACGGGGAGCTGGTCGGCCGGGAGCAGCGGGACGAAGACGTCCGGGTGCCGGTCGAGGAAGCCGGTGTCGACCTCCACCGCGCCGAACTCCCGGCTCCGCAGCACCCGGACCAGCAGGTCCCGGTTGGTGGCGACGCCGTGCAGCTCGGCTCGGGCCAGCGCGCCCGCCAGGGCCCGGGCCGCCTCGGCACGGGTGGGCGCCCAGGCGACCAGCTTGGCCAGCATCGAGTCGTAGTGCACGCTCACCGTCGAGCCGTCGGTGACGCCGGAGTCCAGCCGCAGGCCCCGCGTGGGGGCGAACTCGCCGGACACCCCGGGCACCGCGAACCGGTGCAGGACTCCGGTCGCCGGGCGGAAGCCCTGAGCGGGGTCCTCGGCACAGAGGCGTACCTCGATCGCGTGGCCGTCGGTCGGCGGGGCCGCCGCCAGCGGCAGCGGCTCGCCCTCGGCGACGAGGAGTTGCAGCCGGACCAGGTCCAGCCCGCTGACCGCCTCGGTGACCGGGTGCTCCACCTGGAGGCGGGTGTTCATCTCCAGGAAGAAGAACTCCCCGGCCGGGGTGAGCAGGAACTCCACCGTCCCGGCCCCGACGTATTCGACCGCCCGGCCCGCGGCGACCGCCGCCGCGTGCAGGCGGGCCCGCAGCTCGGGTTCCATGACCGCGGGTGCCTCCTCGACGATCTTCTGGTGCCGGCGCTGGATCGAGCAGTCACGCTCGCCCAGGGCCACCACCATGCCGTGGGTGTCGCCGAATATCTGCACCTCGACGTGCCGGCCACGCTCGACGTACGGCTCGATGAAGACCGTGCCGTCGCCGAACGCGACGGCGGCTTCGCGGCGCGCGGAGGCGACGGCCTCGGCGAGCCCGGCGGCGTCGCGGACGATCCGCATGCCCCGCCCACCGCCGCCCGCGGACGCCTTGACCAGCACCGGGAAGCCAGTGACCTGGTCGCCGTCGATCCAGGTCGGCAGCACCGGTACGCCCGCGTCGGCGAGCAGCGCCTTCGCCGCCGACTTGTCGCCCATCGCGGCGATCGCCTTGGCCTTCGGGCCGACCCAGGTCAGCCCGGCGTCGGCCACCGCCGCGGCGAACTCCGCGTTCTCGGCGAGGAAGCCGTAGCCCGGGTGGACGGCGTCCGCGCCCGCCCGGCGGGCCGCCGCCAGGATCTCCTCGATCCGCAGGTACGTCTCGGCCGGCGTGTTCCCGGGCAGGCGTACGGCCAGGTCGGCCTCGGCGACGAAGGGCGCGTCGCGGTCCGCGTCGGAGTGCACGGCGACCGTCTCGACGCCGAGCCCGCGGCAGGTGGCGAAGATCCGGCGGGCGATCTCCCCCCGGTTGGCGACCAGCAGTCTCCGGATCATGCGCGCCCCCTACATCCGGAAGACGCCGAAGCCGTCGGCGCCCCTCACCGGTCCGTTGTGGATCGCCGACAGGCAGAGCCCGAGGACGGTACGGGTGTCCCGGGGGTCGATCACCCCGTCGTCGTAGAGCCGGCCGGAGAGGAAGAGCGCCCCGGACTGGGACTCGATCTGCTGCTCGACCATCGTCCGCATCGCGGCGTCGGAGTCCTCGTCGTACTCGCGCCCCCGGGCGGCGGCGGCCTGCCGGGCAACGATGGAGAGCACCCCGGCGAGCTGCGCCGGGCCCATCACCGCCGACTTCGCGTTCGGCCAGGTGAACAGGAACCTCGGCTCGTACGCCCGGCCGCACATGCCGTAGTTGCCGGCACCGTACGAGGCGCCCAGGTTGACCGTCAGGTGCGGCACGGTCGAGTTCGACACCGCGTTGATCATCAGAGCGCCGTGCTTGATGATGCCGCGCTGCTCGTACTCGGTGCCGACCATGTAGCCGGTGGTGTTCTGCAGGAAGACCAGCGGGGTGTCGGCGGCGTTGGCGAGCTGGATGAACTGGGTGGCCTTCTGCGCCTCCTCGCTGAACAGCACGCCACGGGCGTTGGCGAGCACGCCGACCGGATATCCGTGCAGCTCGCCCCAGCCGGTGACCAGCGCGGTGCCGTAACTGGGCTTGAACTCGTCGAACTCGCTGCCGTCCAGCACCCGGGCCAGCACCTCGCGGGGGTCGAACGGCACCTTGAGGTCGGCGCCGGCGATGGCGAGCAGCTCCTCGGGGTCGTAGCTGGGGGGCCGCGGGCGCGCGGTGCGCGGCGGCGGCCCCTGCTTGCGCCAGTTGAACCGGCGTACGCACTGCCGGGCCAGCCGGATGCCGTCCCGTTCGTCCTCGGCGAGGAAGTCGGCCAGGCCGGACGTGGTGGCGTGCATGGTCGCCCCGCCCAGCGACTCGTCGTCGGTGACCTCGCCGGTGGCCATCTTCACCAGCGGTGGCCCGGCCAGGTAGACCTGCGAGCGGCCCCGGATCATGATGGTGAAGTCGGACATGCCCGGCACGTACGCCCCGCCGGCGGTGGCGTTGCCGAACACCACGCTGACCGTGGGGATCTTCGCCGCGGAGAGCCGGGTCAGGTCGCGGAACACCCGGCCGCCCGGGATGAAGATCTCCGCCTGGGTGGGCAGGTCCGCCCCCGCCGACTCGACCAGGTTGACCATCGGCAGCCGGTTGGCCAGGGCGATCTCGCCGGCCCGCCGGGTCTTCGCGAGCGACCAGGGGTTCACCGCGCCGCCGCGTACCGTCGGGTCGTTGGCGACGACGAGGCACTCCACACCCTCGACCACCCCGATGCCGGTCACCAGGCTGGCCCCGACCGGGAAGTCGGTGCCGTACGCGGCCACCGGCGACAGCTCCAGGAACGGGCTGTCCGGGTCGAGCAGCAGCTCGATCCGCTCCCGGGGGAGCAGTTTGCCGCGCTCGTGGTGTCGGGTCACGTACTTCTCGCCGCCACCCGCGCGGGCCTGGTCGAGGGCGGCATCCAGCTCGGCGAGGTGGGCCAGCATGGCCTCGCGGTTGGCCTGACAGGCCGGCGAGGACGGGTCGAGCGCGCTGCCGAGGGTGGTCACAGGCCCATCCCCTTCGCGATGATCTCGTTCATGATCTCCGTGGTGCCGCCGCCGATACCGAGGATCCGGGCGTCCCGGTAGTGCCGTTCCACCTCGGCGTCCCGCAGGTAGCCGAAGCCGCCGTGCAGCTGCAGCGCCGCGTCGACGACGTGGTCGCAGGCGGCCACCGCCACGTTCTTCGCCATCGCCACCTCGGTCACCACCGGCTGACCCCCGGCCACCCGGGCGGCGACATCGTGGACGTACGCCCGTGCCGCTTCGGCCCGGGTGTGCATCTCGGCCAGCCGGTGCCGGATCAGCTGCCGGCCGGCCAGCGGCCGGCCGAACGTGGACCGGTCCCGGCACCACTTCACGGCCAGATCGACGCAGCGCTGCGCGGTCGCGTACGCCTGGGTGGCCAGCGACAGCCGCTCGGTGGCGAAGTGCTGCATGATCGCCAGGAAGCCGGTGTCCTCCGGGCCGATCCGGTTCGCCACCGGCACCCGGACGTCCATGAAGGACAGCTCGGCGGTGTCCGAGCAGTGCCAGCCCAGCTTCTCCAGCCGCCGGCCGACCGTGAAGCCCGGCGTACCCTTCTCGATCACCAGCAGGCTGAGCGCGCCGGAGCCCGGGAGCACGGTGCAGACGGCGGTGGTCACGAAGTCCGCCCGGAGCCCGCTGGTGACGTAGGTCTTCGATCCGTTCACCACATAGTGGTCGCCGTCGAGGCGGGCGAAGGTGCGGATGCCCGCCACGTCGGAGCCGCCGTCCGGCTCGGTGATCGCCAGCGCGCCGATCATCGTCCCGGCCAGGGTCGGCCGGACGTACCGGTCGATGAGATGCTGCGGCCCGGCGGCGCCCGAGCCTGCCGTGCCGCCGCAGGCGGCGACGATGTGCGGCAGCGCGATGCCGTGCGTGAACAGGGCCGCGACCAGCCCGGACGAACCGCCCGAGCGGATGATCTCCTCGGTGACCACGATCGAGTCGAGCAGGTCACCGCCGCTGCCGCCGACCTTTTCGGGGAAGCCGATGCCGAGCAGCCCGATCTTCGCGGCGGTCTCGTGCAGCGACCGGGGCACCTCGCCGGCCCGCTCCCAGTCGTCGAGATACGGCAGGACCTCCTTCGTCACGAAGGCCCGGGTCAGCTCGCGGAGCTGGCGGCGTTCGGGGGTGTCCACGATGGTCATCGCAGTCCCTCCTCGACGGGCTGGCCGGCGGGCAGGTCCGCCGGCAGGTCGACCACCCGGGAGCGGAGCAGCTCGCCGAGCGCCTTGGCCTGCGGGTCGAACCGGGTGGAAGCGGCCACCCCCGCCCCGAGCAGCCCTCGGATGACGAAGTTGACCGCGCGCAGGTTGGGCAGCTCGTACCGCTCGACGGTCAGCGGGGCGGTCTCCGGCAGCAGCTCGGCCAGCCGTTCGACGGTGAGCCAGCCGCGCAGCCAGACCCAGGTCGCGTCCGTTCGGGCCCAGACGCCCACGTTGGCGTCGCCGCCCTTGTCCCCGGACCGGGCGCCCACCAGTTCGCCGAGGGCCGCCCGCCGGGTCGGGCCCGCGGACCGCCCGTCCCCGGTGTCCGGCCCGGGCGCGGGCATCGCCGGGGTTCCGTACCGGTGCGGCTGCGCGGCCTCCGGCGTGGTCGTCGTCCGGGGCGGCGGGGCGATCGGCACGCGTACCCCGTCGGGCAGCACCGCCACGTGCGCGACCGCGTCCTGCGGCACGGTGTCGGCGGCGAACACGCCGTAGGGCGCCGCTTCACCGGGCAGGGTGGTCAGCGTGCAGCCCGGGTAGGAGGCCAGCGCCAGCTCCACGGCGGCCGCCGAGAAGGCCCGCCCGGCCCGCGCCCGGTCGCGGTCCCGCAGGTGTACGTGCAGGAGCGCGCTCGCCGCCTCGGTGTCGGCGGCGTCCGGGTGGTCGGTCCGGGCCAGCACGAACTCCAGCCCCTCCTTGCCGACCGCCTCCTCAAGTTGGGCCCGGACCAGGGCCGCCTTGGCCGGGATGTCCAGCCCGCAGAGCACGAACGTCATCGAGTTGCGGAAGCCGCCCAGGTTGTTGACGCCCACCTTGAGGGCCGGCGGCGGGGGCGTGCCCCGGACGCCGCTGACCCGTACCCGGTCCGGACCGTCCGGGCTGAGCCGCACCGTGTCCAGCCGGGTCACCACGTCCGGCCCGAGGTACGCCGGACCGCCCACCTCGTACAACAGCTGGGCGGTGACCGTCTCGGCGGTGACCGCGCCCCCGGTGCCGGGGTGCTTGGTGAGCACCGAGGAGCCGTCCGGGTGGATCTCGGTGATCGGGAAGCCCGGACGGTGGCCGCCGTCGGGAAGCTCGGTGAAGAAGCTGAAGTTGCCGCCCGTGACCTGCGCTCCGCACTCGATCAGGTGCCCGGCGACGGTGGCCCCGGCCAGCGCGTCCAGGTCGTCCCGGCCCCAGCCGAAGCGGGCGATGGCCGGGCCGACCGCCAGCGAGGCGTCGGTGACCCGGCCGGTCACCACGACGTCCGCCCCCGCGTCGAGGCAGGCCGCGATCCCGAACGCCCCCAGGTACGCGTTGGCGGTCAGGGCGTCCGGCCGGGCGAGCGCGTCGCCCTCGACGTATCCGATCCGGACGCGGAGGCCGAGCCGGTCGGCGAGCGCGGTGATCGCGGCGGCCAGGCCGGCCGGGTTGAGCCCGCCGGCGTTGGTCACCAGCTTCACCCCGCCGTCCAGCGCGGTGCCGAGGCAGCCCTCCAGCTGGTGGAGGAAGGTCTTCGCGTAGCCGAGGGCGGGGTCGCGTAGCCGGTCCCGGCCGAGGATCAGCATGGTGAGCTCGGCCAGGTAGTCGCCGGTCAGCACGTCCAGCGCGCCGCCGTCGAGCATCTCCCGCCAGGCGGAGAGGCGGTCGCCGTAGAAGCCGGAGGCATTGCCGACCCGCAGAGCGTTCACGCGGTCACCCCGCTGCCGGCGGTGTCCCGCTTGGCGCCGGGCGGGCCGGCGAACGCCTGGGCCACGTCCAGCCACTCGTCGGCGACCGGCCCGGTGGCGATCAGGGCCAGGTCGGCGCGGTGCCGGCGCTGGGTGACGAGCAGGCAGAAGTCGAGCGCCGGGCCGGTGACCCGGTCCGCCGCGTCGGCCGGCCCGAACGCCCAGATGTCACTGCCCGGGCCGTCTTCGCTCCCGGTTGCGGGGCCTGCGAGCTCGCTCCTCGCGCTCGCAGGTGCGATCAGCTCCACCCGGACCGGCGCCGTCGGCACCGCGCGGCCGTGGGTGGCGAAGCCGTGCCCGAGGGTACGGAAACCGAGGTGCGCGACGTGCCGCAGCCGGGCGGTCGGGGCGCGCTGGACGCCGAGCGCGTCGGCCACGTCCTCGCCGTGCGCCCAGGTCTCCATGAGCCGGGCGGTGACCATCGAGGCGGGCGACATCCGGGTGCCGTACCAGGGCAGTTTCTCGCCGGACGGGGTGGCGGACAGGGCCGCCGCGAGTGCCGACCGGCCGTCCCGCCAGCGGGCCAGCAGCTCCGCCGGCGGGGCGAGGAACGAGGCAGCGCCGTCATCGACCAGGCGGGACGGGTCCGGCGCGGTCGTGACCGTGGCGAAGAACGCCGGGGCGTCGGTCGCGGCGAGGTGGGCCACGTGGTCGGTCCAGGCCAGGTGGGCGATCTGGTGGGCGACCGTCCAGCCCGGAGCCGGTGTCGGCCGGTCCCACGCCTGCGGGGGCAGCGCGGCGACGAGGGCGTCGAGCTGCTCGGACTCGGCGGCCAGATCCGTGAGCAGTGCTGTCAGGTCGACCATGGTGCCTCCGGTCAGGGGTCAGGGCCGCTCGCTCCCGGGCGCCGCGCCGGCGTCCGGCGGGCCGGCTTCGGGCGGGCCGGCGTCGGGCGTGAGCAGCGCGGCGAGCTGGCGCTTCCAGGTGTGCAGCAGGGCGGTACGGCGGGCTGAGTCGTCGCTGAGCAGGTTGGCCACGCCGAGGCCGCGGAGCAGGTCGAGGGTGGTCTGCACCGCCTCCCTGACGCCGGGCCGGCGCTCGTCCACCCCGAGCAGCTCGACGGTCAGCCGGTGCATCTCCCGGCCGACCCGGGCTTCGAGGGGCACCAGGGCGTCGCGTAGCTCGGGGTCGGTCCGGGCGGCCACCCACAGCTCCAGGGCGGCGACGAAGAGCGGCCCGGTGAAGGCGGCGGCGAGCAGGTCGACCACCCGGTCGAGCCGGCGCGGGCCGGCCGGCACCGCCTCGGCCTCGGTACGCAGCTCCGCCGCCCGGCGTTCGGTGAGGTGGGCGACGGCGGCGGTGACCAGGGCTGCCCTGGTCGGGTAGTGGTGCAGCTGAGCACCCCGGGAGACGCCGGCCCGGGCCGCCACCAGGATCGTGGTGGTGCCGGACCAGCCGTGCTCGACCAGGCATGCGACGGTCGCCTCCAGCAGCCGGGCCTGGGTGGCGCGGCTGCGCTCCTGCTGCGGGACGCGGGTCGGTGCGACGGGCACGGGGACAGCGTCCCGCCAAGGGAAACAAACAGTCAAGATTGATTCTTTTGTTGGTCCGACGGTCGGGGAGGTGGGCGCTTTGTCGATGTTTTCAGTCTCGGCACATGGATCTTCCCGTCCGTCGGGCGCTGGGCTAGCGTCCGGCCTCAACAACATCAAGGAGGTGCGCCTTGAACCAACCTCCCGACCCGGCCGCGACGGCCGCCCAGGTCGAACGTTTCGGTTACCGCCAGGAGCTGAGCCGCTCGCTCAGCTTCACGGACCTGCTCATCTACGGACTGATCTTCATGGTGCCGATCGCCCCCTTCGGCATCTTCGGCAGCGTCTACGCCGGCTCCGGCGGCATGGTGGCGCTGACCTACCTCATCGGCATGGTCGCGATGATGTTCACCGCCCTGTCGTACTCGCAGATGGTCCGTGCGTTCCCGATGGCCGGATCGGTCTACACGTACACCGGGCGCGGCATCGCGCCGCCGGTCGGTTTCCTGGCCGGCTGGGTGATCCTGCTCGACTACATTCTCGTGCCCGGCCTGCTCTACCTGGTGGCCAGCGTGGCGATGCACTCCCTGGTGCCCGCCGTGCCGGTCTGGCTGTGGCTCGCCGCCTTCGTCGTGCTCAACACGATCGTCAACTACCTCGGCATCCAGATGACCGCCCGGGTCAACCGCTTCATGCTCGCCGCCGAGCTGATCATCCTGGCGATTTTCCTGGTCGTCGGAGTGGTGGCGCTGGCGCAGGGCAAGGGTGAAGGCTTCTCGCTGCGGCCGCTGTTCAACCCGGACACGTTCTCCTGGCCGCTGGTGTTCGGCGCGGTGTCCATCGCCGTCCTGTCCTTCCTCGGCTTCGACGGCATCTCCATGCTGGCCGAGGAGAGCCGGGAGGAGGCGCGTCGGATCGGCCGATCGATGGTCGCGGCGCTGCTGCTGGCCGGCGCACTGTTCATCGTGCAGACGTGGGTCGCGTCGATGCTCGTACCGGACGCGGGCGGCCTGCTCGACAGCGGCGACCCCGAGGGCACAGCGTTCTACGACGCCGCCCGTGTCGCCGGTGGCGGCTGGCTGGCCGGGCTGACCGCCCTGGCCACCGCGATCGCCTGGGGGTTCGCCAACTCGCTGGTGGCCCAGGCCGCGACCTCCCGCCTGCTGTACGCGATGGCCCGCGACCGGCAGATGCCGCGCTTCCTGGCCCGGGTCAACGCGAGACACAAGGTGCCGGCCAACGCCACCCTGCTGGTGGCGGGCATCTCCCTGGCGCTGGGTCTCTACATGGCGAGCCGGGACGACGGCATCTCACTGCTGTCCACTCTGATCAATTTCGGCGCGATGACGGCGTTCCTGGCGCTGCACGTCTCGGTCGTGACGCACTACGTCGTCCGCAACGGCAGCCGGGACTGGCTGCGGCACCTCGTCGTACCGGTGATCGGGTTCTTGATCCTCTTCTACGTGGTGATCAACGCAAAGGTCGCCGCGCAGGTGCTCGGATTCGTATGGCTGGGAATCGGGGTGATCGTGCTGATCACCTTCTACGCGATCGGCCGGCGTCCCGAACTCCCCGCTCTCGCCGAGGCCGCGCCCGAACCCGCCGACGAGCCCGTCAAGGAGCCGCAGTGACCGAGGTCGTCAAGTACCGGCCCGAGCCGGACGAGCTGTCCTACACCTTCGGCGGGCGGGAGCCGGTGCGCCGGGTACGCCCGGGCACCATCCTCGAGCTGTACACCGAGGACTGCTTCGGTGGCCGGGTGCGCGGGGTGGACGACCTGCCCTCGCAGGTGTGCGAGTTCCCATACCTCAACCCGGTGACCGGACCGATCCACGTGGAGGGCGCCGAGCCGGGGGACACCCTGGCCGTCCACTTCGTCGCCATCGAGCCCGCCCGGGACTGGGCGGTGTCGACCACCTTCCCGCACTTCGGTGCGCTCACCGGCACGCACACCACCGCCACCCTGCATCCGCCGCTCGACGAGGTGGTCTGGCGGTACGACGTCGACGTCGCCGCCGGCACGGTGACGTACCGGGCGCGGCGGGGTGACTATTCGGTCGAGCTGCCGCTGGACCCGATGCACGGCACGGCGGGGGTGGCGCCGGGTGCCTTCGAGGCGCGGATGACGATCACCCCGGACGCGCACGGCGGCAACATGGACAGCCCGGAGTTGCGCGCCGGGGTCACCGCGTACTTCGGCGTGAACGTGCCGGGAGCGCTGTTCGCCCTCGGCGACGGGCATTGCCGGCAGGGCCACGGCGAGGTCTGCGGCACCGGCGTCGAGGCAGCCATGAACACGACCGTCGTGGTGGACGTCATCAAGGCCGCGGGCACTCCGTGGCCGCGGCTGGAGTCCGACGACGCCCTCATGTGCACCGGCTCGGCGCGCCCACTCGAGGACGCCTACCGGATCAGCCAGCACGACCTGGTCACCTGGACCGCCGAGCTGGTCGGCCTGGACCAGCTCGATGCGTATCAGCTGATCAGCCAGGCCGGTGAGGCACCCGTCGGGAACGTGTGCGATCCGAACTACACCATGGTCGCCAAGGTGGACAAGCGCTACCTCGGTGGGGTGAGCGCGTACGACGGGGTGCACGCCCGCCTGCGCGAGGTGGCCCGGGACTATCTGACCCACCGCTGAGTGGACGCGGGACCGGCCGTGCCCACCAGCTCGGCCGGGTCCGCTCGCCTGGGCCGGTGGGGGCCGGTGGCGGGCCCGGCCAGCGGTGGCGTCAGCGGCCGTCGCGGGGACCGAAGACGGCGAGGGCGTCGGCGTCGCTGTGCCGGGAGCGCAGGTACTCGTCGGCCCAGGCGGCGGCGTCCGGGAAGGTCGACTCGGCGGCCACCCGGGCGCACGCGGCGTCCACGTCGTACCCGGTCCGGCGCAGCTGCACGCCCGGGCCGAGCAGCGCCCACCAGGCGCCCGCCCCGCCGTACGGCATGCCGACGCTGCCCGGGTTGACCACGAGCCGCCGGTCGACCAGCCGGGTGAACGGCATGTGGGTGTGCCCGCAGATGACCGTGCCCACCTCGGCCGGCACCCCGGCGAAGACCTCCGCCCAGCGTTCCAGCCGCGAATCCACCAGCACGACCTCCTCGTCGTCCCGGGGCGTGGCGTGGCAGAACAGCACCTGGCCGAGGCCGGCGATCGGCAGGGTGACGGCCGGCGGCAGCGCGGCCAGCCGGGCGACCTGGTCGCCGCGGAGCTGCTCGGCGGCCCAGTTCGAGACGTCGACCGGGGACTTCCGGCCGGCCCGCGCCTCGACCAGCTCCCGGTCGGCGTTGCCGCCGACCCAGCATGCCCGGTCGCCGAGCCCGGCGAGCAGGTCCAGCACCTCGACCGGCTGCGGACCGGCCGCGATGTCGCCGGTGAGCACGATCAGGTCGGCGTCGGCCACGTCCGGCTCGGCCAGCACGGCCTCCAGCGCGGGCAGCACGCCATGGATGTCGGAGAGGACCGCGACACGTTCGAGCATCGTTCCACCGTGGCCCCGGCCCGACGCGCTGTCCAGGGATTCTGCGTCGGGCAGACACGGCGCCTCGAGGATTGCGCCGGGCGCCACCGCGCGGTCCGGTTCATCATCCCGAGCCGCAGGGCCGCTGGCGGCCCGGGCCGTACGCCGGCATCCGTGGCGACGCCCGACCACCGAGGGCTGGGAAGGCGGCCGGCCCGGACCGCATCGGGGCGGGCCGGGCCGGGACGTGCGTGCGGGAGCTGTCAGACCCGCGCGCGGCGGGCCAGGCGCTCCGGGTCGAGGATGATGATGCTCTTGCCGTCCAGGCGCAGCCAGCCGCGGGAGGCGAAGTCCGCCAGCGCCTTGTTGACGGTCTCCCGGGAGGCGCCGACCAGCTGGGCGATCTCCTCCTGGGTCAGGTCGTGGGTCACCCGGAGCACGCCGCCGTCGCGGGTGCCGAACCGGCCGGCCATCTGGAGCAGGTTCTTGGCCACCCGACCCGGCACGTCCGTGAAGATCAGGTCGGCCAGCGAGTCGTTCGTCCGGCGCAGCCGGCGGGCGAGCACCCGCAGCAGTTGCTCGGCGATCTCGGGCCGGTTGTTCAGCCAGGGCCGCAGCGCCTGCTTGCGGAGCCGGACCAGCCGGGTGTCGGTCACCGCCGTGGCCGTCGCCGTACGCGGGCCGGGGTCGAAGAGCGACAGCTCGCCGACCATGTCCGACGGGCCCATCACGGCGATCAGGTTCTGCCGGCCGTCCGCCGCGCGGCGACCCACCTTGATCTTGCCGGACAGGAGGATGTAGAGGCTGTCGCCGGGTTCGCCCTCGTTGAAGACGACCTCGCCCTTGCGGACCTCGATCGTCTCCATCTCCTTGGCGAGCGCCTCGGCAGCCTCCGGGTCGACACCCTGGAAGATCCCGCTGCGGGCCAGTACCTCGTCCATCGCGCACCTCCGCCTGCGCGTGCCGTCCGTCGGCCGGGTCCGCCGTCCGCTGATCCCTCGCGCGCCGCCAGTCTAGGCGCACATGAGCGGGAATCAGAGGTGCACCCCTCGGATCGTAGGCTCGGGGATGTGCTGAGCGAGCCTTTCCTGACCACCCGTGACGAGGACGGACGGAACATCCCATTGCTGGTCTGGCGTGCCGAGGAGCCGCTGCTGGCGGTCGGCACGGCACCGCTCGGCGGCGGGATCGGCGTACGTCGGTGGGTGGTCAACGCGACCGTGCCGATGTCGTACGACCGGGACGACCCGGCGAACCACCTGGCCGAGATGGCCGACGGGCTGGGCCTGGCCGGACCCGGGGTCGGGCTGCTGACCGGGGTCGACGTGGCCGAGGTGGTGGCCCGGGCCGACACCGGCGTGCGGGTGTGGGCGACGGTCGGGCTCGGTACCCCGGTCTGGGCCGCCGCGCCCGCGCCCGCGGCCCCCGTTCAGCGCGTCGGCACGGTCAACATCGTGGTGCACGTCCCGGCCCGGCTCGGCGAGGCCGCCCTGGTCAACGCGGTGGCCACGGCCACCGAGGCGAAGACGCAGGCGATCTGGGAGCTGGGGCTGCCGGCCACCGGCACCCCCACGGACGCGGTCACCGTGCTCTGCCCGGCCGGCGGCGAGCCGGCCTCGTACGGCGGCCCCCGCTCGACCTGGGGTGCCCCGCTGGCCCGGGCCGTGCACGCGGCCGTCCGGGCCGGCGGTGCCGGCGCGGTCGTCCCCTGGTCCGACCGCCGGGCGGGCTGAGCCGGCCGGCGGCCGCCCGCTCGACCGGCCGGCCATTTCGACCGATCGGCCATCGTCAGAACGTCGCCCGAACGGTACCGTCGCGGACGATGTACGCTTCCTCCCCCTCCGCGCCCCGTCCGCGTCGTCGACTGGCCGCCCTCGGCGTGCTGATCTTCGCCCTGCTCGCCGCCGGCTGCGCCGATTCCGCCGGCGACGGGGCGGTATGGCAGTCGGGCGCGGGGGGCGGGTCGACCGGCTCGCCGGTCCCCGCCGGCACCGCCCAGTCCGGTCAGCCGGGCAAGGCCGAGAAGACCATCACGCTGACCGCGACCGGCGACGTGATCATGGGTAACGCCCCGAACCGGCTGCCGGCAAACGGGGGCAAGGGCTTCTTCGACGACGTCAAGGCCGCGCTCAAGGGCGATCTGGTGATGGGCAACCTGGAGGAGCCACTCACCGTCGACACCGGCGCCGGCAAGTGTGGGCCCACCCCGAAGAACTGCTTCCAGTTCCGGGCGCCCCCCGGTTACGCGGCGCACCTGCGCGCCGCCGGGTTCCAGCTGCTCAACCAGGCCAACAACCACGGGTACGACTACGGCCAGCAGGGCTATGAGAACACCCAGTCCGCGCTGGAGGCGCACGGGCTCAAGCACACCGGCGCGCCCGGCGAGATCACCGTGGTCGACGTCAAGGGCGTCAAGGTGGCCGTCCTGGGCTTCTCGTCGTACCCGTGGTCGAACAGCCTCACCGACCTCGACGCGGCGAAGAAGGTGGTCTCCATGGCCACCGGGATGGCGGACGTGGTCGTGGTGCAGGTGCACATGGGGGCCGAGGGCGCCGACCGGACCCGGGTCAAGCCGGGCACCGAGATGTTCTTCGGGGAGAACCGGGGCGATCCGATCCGCTTCTCGCACGCGGTGATCGACGCCGGTGCCGACCTGGTCGTCGGGCACGGCCCGCACGTGCTGCGGGGCATGGAGGTCTACCGGGGGCGGCTGATCGCCTACAGCCTGGGCAACTTCGCCGGCGGCGGGAAGTCGCTGAACAGCTCCGGCCGGCTCGGCTGGGGCGGCGTGCTGAAGGTCTCGGTCACGGCGGACGGCAGCTTCGTCGAGGGTCAGTTCACCTCGACGGCGATGAACGGCGTGGGGCGGCCGGCGATCGACTCGCAGGACCGTGGCCTCGGGCTGGTCAAGCAGGTGAGCAAGTCCGACTTCCCGAAGACCGGTGCCCGGTTCGACGCGGACGGCCGGATCTCCCCGCCGGGCGCGTAGGACGGCCCGGCCCCGCACGTGGGCCCGCCGGGAGATCGTCCGCGCGACGTAGGCTGGCCGTCGTGCCCACGAGTTCCCCCGAGACCGACCTCGGTCGCACGCGCCGCGCCCGGCGGATCGGCCGGGTGCTGACCGAGACCCATCCCGACGCGCACTGTGAACTCGACCACTCCAACGCGTTGGAGTTGGCGGTCGCCACCATTCTTTCGGCGCAGTGCACGGACAAGAAGGTCAACGAGGTCACCCCGAAGCTTTTCGTCCGCTACCGCACCGCGGCCGACTACGCCGGAGCGGACCGCGCCGAGACGGAGGAGCTGATCCGGCCGACCGGCTTCTATCGGAACAAGACCAGCTCGCTGATCAACCTCGGCCGCGCGCTCTGCGAGCGGTTTGACGGCCAGGTCCCCGGCCGGCTGGCCGACCTGGTCACCCTCCCCGGCATCGGCCGCAAGACCGCCAACGTGATCCTCGGCAACGCCTTCGGGGTCCCCGGCATCACCGTCGACACCCACTTTCAGCGGTTGGTGCACCGGTGGAAGCTGACCACCGAGACCGATCCGGTCAAGATCGAGCATGCCGTCGGCGCGTTGTACCCGAAGCGCGACTGGACGATGCTGTCGCACCGGATCATCTTCCACGGGCGGCGCGTCTGCCACGCCCGCAAGCCCGCCTGCGGCGCCTGCACGCTGGTGAAGCTCTGCCCGTCGTACGGCACCGGGCCGACCGAGCCGGTGGCGGCGGCGAAGCTGCTCAAGGGGCCCCGCGCCCGGGACCTCGCGGCGGCGGTCGGCATCGACCCCGAGCTGGTGCCGCAGCAGGCGGTCGCGGCGGAGGCGCCGTGAACCGCCGGCTCGCCCACCTCCTCGTCCCGTTGCTGCTGGTGGTCGCCGGCTGCACCGCCACCGACGAGCAGCCGGAGGGTGCGGCACCGCCGAAACGGGCCGACCGCCCGTCACCGTTCGCCGACTGCGCCACGCTGACCGCCGCGCCGGCCTCGGCCGACCCGGCGCCGGCCGGCCCCCCGGGCGACCCGCTGCCCGAGCTGACCCTCACCTGCTTCACCGGCGGTGCGCCGGTCGTGCTACGCGACGTGCAGGGCCCGGCGGTTATCAACGTCTGGGCGTCCTGGTGCCCGCCCTGCCGTAAGGAGCTGCCCGCCTTCCAGCGGCTCAGCGAGCGGGCCGCCGGCCGGTTCCAGGTGATCGGGGTGAACAGCCGGGACAGCCGCGGCGGGGCGCAGTCCATCGGCGAGGACTTCGGCGTTCGCTTCCCCATGCTGGTCGACCAGGGAGACGCGTTCGAGCGGGCGCTCGAACGCAACGCCTTCCCGCTGACGGTGTTCGTCGACGCAAGCGGCCGGATCCGGCACACCGACTCGTCCGGCGCGCTGGACGACGCCCGCCTCGCCGAGCTGGTCCGAAAGCACCTCGGCGTGGAGGTTGCACCGTGAGCGCGAGGAGTGAGCCGGGTTTGCGAGCCCCGCAGTCGCGAACAGAGGTTGCACCGTGAGCGCGAGGAGTGAGCCGGGTTTGCGAGCCCCGCAGTCGCGAACCGAGGCCGCACCGTGACCCGTCAGCCGCCGCTGTGGCTGGAGCCGCTGCTCGGCCGGCTCGGCACCGCCCGGGCCGAGGACTTCACCCGGCTCAGCACCCCGGAGAGCGGCGGCCGGGAGAGCGCGGTGCTGGTGCTGCTCGGTGAGGAGCCGGCGGTCGGCCCGGACGTGCTGGTCCTCCAGCGCGCCGCCACGCTGCGCAACCACGCCGGGCAGCCGGCCTTTCCCGGTGGCGCGGCCGATCCGGGGGACGCCGACGCCAGTGCCACCGCGCTGCGTGAGGCGAACGAGGAGGTCGGCCTCGACCCGACCAGCGTCACCGTGCTCGCCGAGCTGCCGAAGCTGTGGATCCCGGTCAGCGACTTCGTGGTCACCCCGGTGCTCGCCTGGTGGCACGCCCCGCACCCGGTGTATCCGTGCGAGCCGGCCGAGGTGGCGCACGTCGCCCGGCTGCCCGTCGGCGAGCTGGTTGACCCGGGGAACCGGATGCGGGTACGCCACCCGAGCGGATGGATCGGCCCGGCCTTCTCGGTGCGCGGCATGCTGGTCTGGGGCTTCACTGCCGGGGTGCTCAACACGCTGCTGGAGATGGGGGGCTGGGCCCGCCCGTGGCCCCGCTCCCGGGTGGTGGAGCTGCCGCCGACCGGGGCCGCGCCAGCGCCTTCGGCCGGCACCGACGAGGTCGACGAGAGCCCGGTTCGCTAACCCGGCCGTCACGATCCGCGATCGGCCGGTCACTCCCAAGTCCGGTGCCCGTACCCTTGACGGGTGTCCGCCGTGGATCTCTTCCTGCTGCTGCTTCTGCTCGTGTTCGCGATCAGCGGATACCGGCAGGGCTTCGCCATCGCGGCGCTGTCGCTCTCCGGGTTCTTCGCGGGCGTGCTGATCGGGCTCCAGGTCGGCCCGTTGGTCGCCCGGCAGTTCGCGGACAGTGGGATCCGGGTGCTGATCTCCCTGGTCGCGATCTTCGGGCTCGCCGTGCTGGGTCAGGCCCTGGCCGGGTGGATCGGCTCCCACCTGCGCCAGACGATGACCAACGAGGTGGCCAAGCGGCTCGACGACATCGGCGGCGCACTCGTCTCGGCCGTCGCGGTCATGCTGGTGGCCTGGTTGGTCGCGGTGCCGTTGGGCTCCTCGTCGGTGCCCTGGGTGGCCTCCTCGGTCCGCAACAGCGCCCTGCTCACGGTGATCGACCGGATCCTGCCGGACAAGGCCCAGGAGCTCTCGACGGCGCTGCGCGACACGGTCGACACCAACGGCTTCCCGGACGTCTTCGGCAACCTCACGCCGACCCGCGCCCGGCAGGTCTCCCCGCCGGATCCGGCTCTGGCGGGCTCCCAGGTGGTGGCGAACAGCCAGCGGTCGGTGGTGAAGGTGTTGGGCTCCGCGCCGAGCTGCTCCCGCCGGATCGAGGGCTCCGGCTTCGTGTACGCGGACGACCGGGTGATGACCAACGCGCACGTGGTGGCGGGCACCCGCTCGGTGGCGGTGGAGCTGCGCGGTGAGCGGTACGACGGTGATGTGGTCGTCTACGACCCGGCGCGGGACCTGGCCGTGCTGCACGTGCCGGGGCTGCCCGGGCCGTCCCTGCGCTTCGCCGCCGGGCAGGCCGGCAGTGGGGCGGACGCCATCGTGCTGGGCTTCCCCCTCGACGGCCCGTACGACGCCCGACCGGCTCGGATCCGGGACGTCGACCGGATCACCGGGCCGAACATCTACTCCTCCGCGGACGTGACCCGGGAGATCTACACGATCCGGGCGCTGGTCCGCAGCGGCAACTCGGGCGGGCCGCTGGTCTCGTCGAACGGGCTGGTGCTCGGGGTGATCTTCGCGGCGGCGGCCGACGACCCGAACACCGGCTTCGCGGTGACCGCCGCCGAGGCCCGGCCGGTGGCGCTGGCCGGCGCGGAGCGCAACCGGGCGGTCGGCACCGGCGACTGCACCTGAGGGCCGGTACCGGAGCGCACTACGCGTGCGAGCCGTCCGGTCCGGGCTCGGCCAGCTCCGGCTCGACACCTTCCCGGGCGGTACGCGCGGGCCGGCGACCGGCGCCGGTCCGCCAGGTGCGGAAGGCGGCCGTCGTCGCGGCGAGCACCGCCAGGCCGAGCAGCCACCCGCCGACCACGTCGCTGATCCAGTGCACGCCGAGCGCGATCCGGCTGAGCCCGGTCACCACCGCGATCAGCACCGCCGCGGCCCACAACGCCCAGCGCAGCGGCCGCCGGTCGCCGGTGAACGGGAGGAAGACCAGCAGCAGGACCCCGGCGGCCAGGGTGGCGTTCAGCGCGTGCCCGGACGGGAAGGAGTAGCCGGTCGCCCGGGCCACCGGGTCGAGCAGTTCCGGTCGATGCCGGCCGACCAGCAGCTTGAGCAGCACGCCGAGCAGGCCGCCGACGGTCATCGTGGTGCCCACCCAGAGCGCCAGCCGTGGGGCCCGGCGGAGCAGCAGCCAGGCAACCACCAGCCCGGCGGCGACCCGCAGCGGTCCGGGCGCGAAGATGTCGGTCCACAGGCTCATCAGCCGTACCCAGGCCGGGTGGTCGAGGGCGTACCGGTGCAGCGCGTCGGCCACCGCGGTGTCCAGCCGGTACAGCGGTGGCCAGGCGGCCAGCACCAGCAGCGCCAGCAGGGCGAACGGCACCAGCACCAGGAACACCGCGGTGGCGGCCAGGGTGAGGAGGAGGCCCAGCGAATGGTCCGGGTCCAGGCGGCGGCTCCGCCAGGAACGCTCGACCGTGGGTCCCTGACCGCCCGCGTCCGACGTGTTCATGCGTTGACCACTACCCAGGGAACCGCCCGGCCAGGCCGGCCGGGTCAGCGGCGGGCCTGCCGGATCCGGCGGACCACGAACGCGGCGCCGGTGACCAGGGCGACGAACAGGGCGAGGCCGGCCCAGAGCCGCTCCGGCGCCGATTCGTCGGGCTGGCCGGCGGGGTGGGCCGCCCACCGGGTCTGCTGCTTCGGGGCGCTGAGGGTGAACGGGTCGGTGCCCTGCCCGGCGGCCTCCCGGGTGTCCAGTTCCGAACCGGGCGCCGGGCCGAAGCCGACCACGCCGGGGGTTTCGTTGTCGTCGAGCGGGTTGCGCCCCACCGAGGGCACCTCCGCGGTCAGCGCGGCCACCGGATCCACCATCCCGAAGCCGAACCGGTCGTCGCGGCCGGTGGGGCCGAGGTCCTTCGCGGTGCTGGTCATCCGGTTGATCACGTCGCCCGCGGACATCTGCGGGTACCGGGCCCGGATGAGGGCGGCCGTCGCGGTGACCAGGGGCGCCGCGAAGCTGGTCCCCTGCACCCGCCAGTATCCGCCGGGGCGGGCTCCGAACAGCGCGGTCGCCGGCGCGGTGAGCACGGTTTCGGGGCCGGTGATCGAGCCGGACCACAGGTTCCGGCTGTTGCGCTCGAGACCGGCGACGGCGACCACGCCCGGCTCGCGGGCCGGGTACCAGACCTTGGAGCTTTTCGAGGTGGCCAGGTTGCCGGTGCAGGCGACCACCACGACGTCCCGGGCGAAGGCGTAGTCGAGGGCCGCGGCGAGGGCCGGGCTGTCCCCGCTGCCGCCGAGGGACAGGTTGATCACCCGGGCGCCGTTGTCGACCGCCCAGCGCACTCCTTTGGCGACGATCAGCGCGTCGTCGTAGCGGTTCTCGTCGTCGAGCACCCGGACCGGGAGGATCTTGACGTCCGGCGCCAGCCCGACCACCCCGCGGTCGTCGTCGGCACGCCCGGCGATCAGGCCGGCGACCGTGGTGCCGTGCCCCACCGGGTCGGGCCCGTCGGCACCGTCGGGAGAGACCAGATCGAGGCCGGGAAGCACCTGACCGGCCAGGTCCGGGTGGGAACCGTCCACCCCGGAGTCGATCACCGCGACCACCACGCCGCGCCCGGTCGACGTCCGCCATGCGGCCTTCGCCCGCAGCTCGTCGAGCTGCCACTGCTCGTCGCGGATCTGGTCCGCCCGGGTGGTCGTGTCCACCGGGGGCAGCCGGGCCGGCTCGGGTGCGGCGACCGGTCGCACCGTGACGGCGGAGTGGGCCGGGGCGGCGTGCGCGGGCGGGGCGAGCGGGCCGGCCACGGTGGCGACGGCGGCCGCCATCCCGAGCAGCGCGCGTCCGGCGAGACGCCGGGGCACGGCCGGAGCCTCCTGCCGATCCCTGGTCACATTCCCCAGCCATTCCGTCGCGACAGAAACATGTTGCTCGGAGATTACCGGGTTTCCCGTGCGTCACGGTGCAAGTTGGTGAACCGTTCAACCAGGCGGTAGGTGGGCCAGCTGCACCAGCCGTACGCCGTCTCGGCGGGTGACCAGGCGGCCCCGGCCCGGTGGCAGCGGACCCGCCTTCACCTGACCGACGAGCGGGCCCTCCTCCGGACCGCCCGACATCACCAGCCCGGCCGTGGACAGCTCCCGCAGCCGCTGGATGATCGGCTCGAACGAGGTCCGGCCGGCCCCGCCGGAGCGGCGGGCCAGCACCAGGTGCAGGCCGACGTCCCGGGCGTGCGGCAGGTGCTCCTCGAGTGCGCGCAGCGGGTTCGTCGGGCCCCCGGCCACCAGGTCGTAGTCGTCCACCAGCACGAACAGCTCCGGCCCGGTCCACCATGACCGGCTGCGCAGCTCGGCCGGGGTGACCTCCGGTCCCGGAAGCCGTCCCTGCAGATAGCCGGCCGCCGACTCGATCAGCTCGGTGGTGTGCGGCGCCGCCGTCCCGTACCCGATCAGGTGTGGCGTCTCGATCGTGCCCATCAGGCTGCGCCGATAGTCCACCAGGATCACCCGGGCCTGCTCCGGGGTGAACCGGTCGATGATCAAGGTGGCCAGCGCGCGCAGGAACGACGACTTGCCGCACTCGGCGTCGCCGAAGACCACGAAGTTCGGCTCGGTGGCGAAGTCCAGCACCACCGGGCGCAGGTCCGCCTCGGCCACCCCGATCGGGAAGGCCAGCCCGCCGGTCGCGCTCTGGTCCAACTCGGCGTACGGGAGCACCGGCGGGAGCAGCCGCACCCGGGGTGCCGCCGGCCCGGCCCACGCCCCGGCGACCGCCTTCACCAGGTCGGTGGTCTCCGTGCCCAGCCCGGTGACCCGGGGTGCGGCGGTGAGGAAGTGCAGCCCAGCGGCGGTGATCCCGCGCCCCGGCTGCTCCTCCGGCACGGTCGCCGCGATGGCGCGCTTGACCACCACGGAGTCGGCCGGGTCGCCGAGGCGCAGTTCGAGGCGGGAGCCGAAGAGGTCCCGGATCGCCGGCCGGAAGTCCGACCAACGCAGCGCGCTGGCGACCACGTGCACCCCGTACGCCAGGCCCCGGGTGGCCAGCTCGGTGACCAGCGGTTCCAGGTCCTCGTAGTCGCTGCGCAGGGTGTTCCAGCCGTCGATCACCAGGAACACGTCGCCGAACGGGTCGGTTCCGGGCTGTCCGCCGGCCAGCGCCGTGGCCCGCCGCCGTCGCCAGGCCGCCATCGACTCCACGCCCGCCTCGGTGAAGCGCTGCTCCCGCGCCGCCAGCAGGGTGGTGATCTCCCCGACTGTCCGCCGTACGGCGGTGGCGTCGGCGCGCCCGCTCACCCCGCCGACGTGCGGCAGGTCGCGCAGCGTGCCGAGCGACCCGCCGCCGAAGTCGAGGCAGTAGATCTGTACCTCGGCCGGGGTGTGGGTGAGGGCCAGCGTGCAGATCAGCGTGCGCAGCACGGTCGACCGGCCGCTGCGCGTGGTGCCGACCACGGCGACGTGTCCGGCCGCCCCGTCCAGGGCCAGCCAGAGCAGGTCCCGGCGCTGCTCGAACGGCTTGTCCACCACGGCCACCGGAACCTGGAGGGCGCCGTGCAGCTCCGGGTTGCCGACGGTGATCCCGCGTACCGGGTCGGCGCCCACCTGGCCGAGCAGCTCGTCGAGGGAGGGCGCCTCGTCCAGCGGCGGCAACCACACCTGGTGGGCCGGCGGCCCCTGCCCCGCGAGCCGCCCGACCAGCAGGTCGAGCAGGCTCTCCGCGGCCTCCTCCACGACGGGGAGCGCGGCCGGGGCGGCCGGCTCGGGCACCGGCACCAGGTGGGTGGAGAAGGTCAGCAGCCGGGGCGTGCCCGCGTCGGTCCCGCCCGCCGGACGGCCCCGGCGGCGCACGGCGCCGGAGACGTACGCGGCCTTGAACCGGACCAGCGGGTCGGTGCCCGAGCGCAGGTAGCCGTGCCCGGGGGTGCGGGGCAGCTCGTACGCGTCCGGCACCCCGAGCACCGTCCGCGACTCCAGCGCCGAGAAGGTCCGCAACCCGATCCGGTACGACAGGTGGGTGTCGAGCCCGCGTAGGCGCCCCTCCTCCAACCGCTGGCTGGCCAGCAGCAGGTGCACGCCGAGCGATCGGCCCAACCGGCCGATCTGGACGAACAGGTCGATGAAGTCCGGCTTGGCGGAGAGCAGCTCGGAGAACTCGTCGCAGACCAGCAGCAGCGACGGCAGCGGAGCGAGGGGGGTGCCGGCGGCGCGGGCCCGGTCGTAGTCGCGCAGGCTGGCGAAGTTGCCGGCGCGGCGCAGCAGCTCCTGCCGGCGCATCAGCTCGCCGTTGATAGCGTCGACCATCCGGTCGACCAGCGGCAGCGCGTCGGCCAGGTTGGTGATCACCGCCGCGGTGTGCGGCAACCGCTCGAACGGGGCGAAGGTGGCGCCGCCCTTGAAGTCGACCAGGACGAAGTTGAGCTGCTCCGAGCTGTGTGTGGCGGCCAGCCCCAGCACCAGGGTGCGGAGCAGCTCCGACTTGCCCGAGCCGGTCGCGCCGATGAGCAGGCCGTGCGGGCCCATGCCGTCCTGCGCCGACTCCTTGAGGTCCAGCTCGATCGCGCCGCCGTCGGCGCCCACCCCGATCGGCACTCGCAGCCGATCCCGAACGGCCCGGGTCGCCCAGCCCTGTTCGGCGGTGAAGTTCTCCGGATCGCCGATGCCGAGCAGCTCCGGCAGGCCCGGTTCGGCGCCGGGCGGGGCGTCGGGCCCGCGTACCGCGCCGGCGAGCCGCAGCGGGGCGAGCCGGCGGGCGACGGCCTCGGCCTCGGCCAGCTCCAGCCGGTCGGCGGTGCCGACCTCGGCGACCCCCTCGGCGGAGTGCGAGTGCAGCCGACCGTCGACCAGGTCGAGCAGGAGCGCGTACCGATCGAGCAGGCGGGGCGGCGGGGTGTCCAGGTCGATCACGGTGACCGCGTCGATGCCGCCGTCGCCGGCCAGGTCGGTGGCCCCGGTCAGGTCGCCCCCGTCGAGCACCACCACCACGTGCGGGCCGTCGGTGGCCGGGCCGGCAGGGCTGAACCGGGGCCGGCTGGCCAGCACCTCGTCGAGCAGCCGTTCCAGCTCGGCGGCGGAGGTGGTGACCAGCCGGACCGGGCCGAGCGCGTCGGTGCGGCTCGGGTGGTGGGCGTGCGGCAGCCACTTGACCCACTCCCAGCACGCCCGCCGTTCCGGGCCGGCGCAGACCGCGACCAGCAGCTCGTCGGGGGCGTGGAAGGCGGCGAGCTGGGTGAGCACGGCCCGGGCCAGCGCCTGTGCGGCAGGCGAGCCGGCACCGGTGACGCCGGCCCCTGGGCCGCGGACGAAGACCCGGGCGAAGCTGCGCAGCGAGAGCGCCACCGGCAGGTCCGGCACCACCGAGTACGCGTCGAGGAAGCGTCGCAGCGCGCCCGCGGTCATCGGCTCCAGCTCCTCCAACGGGCGGGTGACCGGCGGAACCAGGGGGGTGGCCAGCGTCTGCGGACCGACACCCACCCGGACCACGGCGAAGTCGGGATCGCGCGGTCGGCGCTCCCACACCCGGTGGCTGTGCACCGTCGACCAGAGCCGTCCGGGGTCGGGGTGCCGGTAGTGGAGCCCGGCCCGCTGTGCCACGGCGGTCTCCCGGACCCGGCGCCGCAGGGCGGCCAGGTGCCGCAGGTACTCCCGGCGGGCGGCCATCATCTCCGACTTCTTCGGCCCGGTGCTGCCCCAGGAGGTCACCAGCATCGCCACCGACGAGAGCCCGAACATGCCGCCCACCACGTACGAGTAGGCCCCGCCGCCCCGGCCGAACATCATCGCCATCGCCACCGTGCCGCCGAGCATGGGCAGCACCATCAGCGCCTGCTGCCACCGCCCGCCGGTGCCGACGGGGATCTCCGGCGGCGCCTCCACGGGCAGCTCACCGGCCGGGATCTCCGGCGCCGGACGGCGCGGCGGCCGCTTGATGACGACAGTGGACACTCACCCTCCCATGGCTCTCGGTAACCCGAGCCTGGCTCATCGTAGGTAAAGTCCTGTCGTCCGTCAGGCACCGTCCCCGCTCGATATGGAGAGACACCGATGACAACCGGGCTGGCCCGGATCACGATCAGCGCCCCTCAGCGACGGGTGGACGTGGCCCTGCCGGAGCAGGTCCCCCTGGCCGAGCTGCTGCCCGAGGTGCTCCGGCACGCCGGGCAGGGGCTCGCCGACGACGGGGAACGGCACGGTGGATGGGTGCTGCGCCGGACCGACGGCGCGGTGCTGGCCGCCGCGCAGCCGCTGCTGACCCAGGGGATACGCGACGGCGAGGTGCTGCACCTCGTCCCGGCCCGCGCGCAGTGGCCCGAGCTGGAGTACGACGACGTGGTCGAGGCGATCGCCGACGGGGCCAGGCGGCGTGGCGCCGCCTGGTCGCCCGAGGCCACCCGGGCCGCCGCCCTGGCCGGGGCGGGCGTGCCGCTCGCCGTGGGGCTGCTCGCCGTGCTGGCCGCCGGGCCCGGGTACCGAGCCGGCTGGCCGGTCGCGGCCGGGGTGGCCCTGCTCCTCGTGCTCGCCGCCACCGCGGCCTCCCGGGCGTACGGAGACGGTCCGGCCGCCGCCACGCTCGGCGGATACGCCCTGCCGTACGCCGCCGCGGCCGGCGCCCTGGCGGTCGGTTCGGGGGACCCGGTCGGCTCGTTCGGGCCGCTGCCCTGGATGGGCGCGCCCGAGCTGCTGGCCGCCTCGGTGGCGCTGCTGCTGGCGTCGGTGCTCGGCCTGCTCGGGGTGGCGAGCCGGTCCCGGGTCTTCGTGGCCGGTGCCACCGTCGGGGCGGCCGGCGCGCTCGCCGCCCTCGGCGGGCTGTTCCTGGGCCCGGCGGGCACCGCCGCGGTGCTGCTCTGCGTGCTGGCCCTCGCGTTCGGCGGGCTGCCGCTGCTGGCCATCCGGCTCGGCAAGGTGCCGCTGCCGCCGATCACCCTGCCCGCCACCGTCTCGGCCGGCGGTCCCGACGGCGTACGCGACCTGCCCGACCGGGGCCGGGTGCACGCGGCGGTGGCCCGGACCGAGGAGATGCTGACCGGGATGCTGCTCGGGCACGCCGTGCTGACGGCCGCCGCCGCGGCGGTGCTGGTCACGACGAGCGGGTCGGCCGGCCGGCTGCTGGTGGCGGTCGGCTGCGCGGTGCTGCTGCTGCGCTCCCGGCTGTTCGTGGCGATCCGCCACCGGGTGCCCACGGTTGCCGCCGGCCTGGCCGGGTACGCCGTGCTCGGCGCGGTGCTCGCCGCCCACTCCGGCCCGACCGGCCGGCTCGCGCTGGCCGTCGGCGGAATCGCCGTGGCCCTGCTCGCCGTGGCGGCCGGCGCCACGTACGCCCGGCGGCCGGTCTCCCCGTACCTCGGTCGGCTGGCCGACCTGGCCGACACCGCGCTGGTGGTCTCCGTGGTGCCGGTGGCCTGCGCGGTGCTGGATCTCTACGACCGGGCCCGTGGGCTGCTCGGTTGACCATGCGCGCGGGCCCGGGTCGCTCGGCTGAGCGGCCCGGGCCCGTCGACGTGGCAGATCGGATCAGTGCATGGTCTCGCCGCGCTCGGCGGCCTCCTTGGCGCGCCGGTACGAGGCCTGGATCTCGGCCTCGGCCTCGGTGCGGCCCACCCAGGTCGCGCCCTCGACCGACTTGCCCGGCTCCAGGTCCTTGTACACCTCGAAGAAGTGCTGGATCTCCAGCCGGTCGAACTCGCCCAGGTGGTGGATGTCCCGCAGGTGCTCCTGGCGCGGGTCCTCGTAGGGAACGCAGAGGACCTTGTCGTCGCCGCCCTTCTCGTCGGTCATCCGGAACATGCCGATCGTGCGGCAGCGGATCAGGCAGCCCGGGAAGGTGGGCTCGGGGACCAGCACCAGCGCGTCCAGCGGGTCGCCGTCCTCGCCCAGGGTGCCCTCGATGAAGCCGTAGTCGGCCGGGTACTGCGTGGAGGTGAAGAGGGTCCGGTCCAGCCGGATCCGGCCGGTCGCGTGGTCCACCTCGTACTTGTTGCGGTGACCCTTCGGGATCTCAACCGTGACGTCGAAATCCATCTTCCACGCTCCCTCGTTTGCCCACGCTGGCTAACGGAACCAGTGGCGCCGCGCTCGGACGGGGGAAAGCGCCCCCGCCGGCTCCGGCCGCCGCATAGTGTTCGGACCGAAGTAGTGTCACCCAAGGTGCTTTCGAACGGGGGAGGAGGGGGTCGTGGGGAGGGAAGATTCACACTACCGCCCCGAGGGGGTTGACGGACGGAACTCCGGCCGTTCCGGTTCCAGCGGCGCCACCGGCCGCGTACCGGTCCCCGGGGCGAACCTTCCGCGCACCCCGGCACGGCCGACCGGCTCCGCCCCCGTCGGCCGCCCCGACCCCCAGGCGTACGGCGTAGATCCGGCGGGTCGGGCCGACCCGGGGTGGTACGCCCCGGATCCGGTAGCCCCGGCGAGCTGGCCGCCGCACGACACCACCGGGGGGATACCGGTGAGCCCACCCGTCCCGCCGTACGGTCCGGCCCCGGCCTCGCCGCCACCATCGCCACCCCCTCGACCTCGGCTCCGGCTGGTGGCGGTGCTGTCCGTCGTGCTGGTCGTCGCCCTCGCCGCCGTCGGGCTGGCCGTGGTCCGCCCCGGTCCGGTCGCCGGCTGGCTGGGCGGCGACACCGCGCCGGAGGCGAGTGCCCAACCGCCGGAGCCCGACCCGCCGGCCGTGCTCGCGGGTGCCGACGCCAACGCGCCGCTGCCGACCCTCGAGGGGGTGCGCGCGGCCCTCGACCCGCTGGTCCGCGCCGCCGCGCTCGGCGACCGGGTGAACGTGTCGGTGGCCGACGTGGCCACCGGCCAGGAGCTCTACGGCCGTGGGCAGGACGCCCCAACCGTCCCCGCCTCGGTGACCAAGCTGGCGACCGGGGTGGCCGTGCTGGCCGCCCGTGGCCCGGCGTACCGGATCCCCACCCGCGCCGTGGCCGGCGCGAACCCCGGCGAGGTGGTCCTCGTCGGCGGCGGCGATCCCACCCTCGCCTTGGACAAGAACGGCTTCTACCCGGGCGCGGCCCGGCTGGACGACCTGGCCGCCCAGGTCCGCAAGGCGCTCGGCGGCACCGCGCCGACCAAGGTGACGGTCGACTCGTCCCTGTTCAGCGGCCCGGTCTACGAGCCCGGCTGGGACGCCGACATCCCCACCGGCGGGTTCGGCGCGGCGATCAGCGCGCTGACGACCGACGCCGGCCGAAAGGACCCGGAGGGGGCCCGGAAGAACTTCGACGAGGCCCACGGCGCGGCCGAGCGGGTGCCCCAGCCGGATCTGACCGCCGGCCGGCAGTTCGCGAAGGTGCTCGGGCTCTCCGGCGACGCCGCCGAGGTCAAGCGGGGCAGCGCGCCCGCCGCCTCCGGCGCGTCCGCCGCGGCCGGGGCGGCCCCCGCGCCCGGCACCGAGCTGGGCAAGGTCGAGTCGCTGCCGATGGTCCGACTGGTCGACATCATGATCAGCGACAGTGACAACGTGATCGCCGAGTACCTGGCCCGGCAGGTGGCGGTCGCCAAAGACAAGCCGGCCTCGTTCGTCGGCGGCGCGGCCGCCACCGACCAGGTGCTCGGCGAGCTGGGCCTGCCGGCCGACGAGATCAGCCTGGCCGACGGCAGCGGACTGTCCCGCACCAACCGGATCAGCCCGTCGCTGCTCACCGACCTGATCATCCTCGCCGGCAACGGCAGCCACCCCGAGCTGGCGGCGATCTTCGGCGGCCTGCCGGTCGGCGGCTGGTCCGGCACCCTGGACGACCGCTACCAGGGATCGGTGACGAAGGCCGGGGCCGGCGTCGTCCGGGCCAAGACCGGCACGCTGACCGGGGTCAACGCCATCGCCGGGCTGGTCACCACCGCCGACGGCCGGCTGCTCACCTTCGCCGTGCTCACCGACCGGACGCCGGCGGGCACCGACGCGACCCGGGAGGCCCTCGACCGGATCAGCTCCACGCTGGCCGGTTGCGGCTGCCGCTGACCGTTGGCCGCCGGACCGGCGTCGATCAGCGGTCGCGAGCCCGGGTCGGGGTGTCGCGGCGCGGGTACGGTGGGTTCATGGCGCAGTTCGTGGACTGGGATCTGGCCGCCGCCACCGCGGGGGCGTTGGGTAAGTCGGGCCCGCGGGTGTCGTACGCCGAGGCCACCGACGTGGTCAGCGAGCTGCGACGGCTGACCGAGGAGGCGGCCGGGCACGTCGCCGACTACACCGGCCTGCGCGCCCAGGTCACCCACCCACCGGTCCGGGTGGTGGACCGCCGGGACTGGGCGGCCGCGAACATCGCCGGATTGCGCGAGGTGATCACGCCGCTGGTGAGCCGCCTCTCGGGGGACAAGCGCCCCGGGCCGCTGACCGAGGCGATCGGCTCCCGGCTCACCGGGATGCAGGCCGGCACCGTGCTGGCCTACCTCTCCGGCCGGGTGCTCGGCCAGTACGAGGTCTTTGCCGGCGATCCCGGCCAGCTGCTGCTGGTCGCGCCGAACATCGTCGAGGTGGAGCGGAAGCTGGGGGCCGACCCGCAGGACTTCCGGCTCTGGGTCTGCCTGCACGAGGTGACCCACCGGACCCAGTTCACCGCCGTGCCGTGGATGCGGGCGTACTTCCTGAGCGAGGTGCAGGCGTTCGTGGACGCCGCGCAGGGCGGCGAGCATCTGCTGGAGCGGCTGCGGCGTGGCATCGGCACCCTCTCCGAGGCGGTGCGGGACCCGAACAGCCGGGCCAGCGTGCTGGACATCGTGCAGACTCCGGCGCAGCGGGCCGTGCTCGACCGGCTCACCGCGCTGATGACCCTGCTGGAGGGGCACGCCGAGTTCGTCATGGACGGGGTCGGCCCGCAGGTGATTCCCAGCGTCGAGTCGATCCGTGCGGCCTTCAACCGCCGCCGCGAGTCCGGCAACCCGCTGGAGAAGGCGATCCGCCGGCTGCTCGGCGTCGAGGTCAAGATGCGCCAGTACGCCGAGGGCCGCAAGTTCGTGCACGGCGTGGTCGACCGGGTCGGCATGGCGGGCTTCAACAAGATCTTCGGCTCGCCGCTGACCCTGCCCCGGCTGGACGAACTGGGCGACCCGGACGCCTGGGTGGCCCGGGTGCACGGGGGGCCGGCCGGCGCCACCCCGGCCGCCGGCTGAGCCGATCGCCCTGTGAGCGCGAGGAGTGAGCCGGGTTTGCGAGCCCCGCAGTCGCGAACGAAGACTGGCGCCGTGGCCGCGCTCGCCCCGCCGGTTGCCGCCGTCCGGGTCGCCGTACGCCGGGCCCTGGCCGGCTTGCCCGAGGCGGGGCCGGTGCTGGTGGCCTGCTCGGGCGGCGCCGACTCGCTGGCGCTGGCCGCCGCTACCGCCTTCGTGGCGCCCCGCCTCGGCCGCCGCGCCGGCCTGGTGACCGTCGACCACGGCCTGCAACCCGGTTCGGCCGGGCGGGCCGAGGCGGTCGCCGGCTGGGCCCGCGAGCAGGGCCTGGATCCGGTCGAGGCGGTGCCCGTGCGGGTCGACGGGCGTGCCGGCGGCCCGGAGGCGGCCGCCCGGGAGGCCCGGTACGAGGCGCTCGTGACCACCGCGCGGCGGCACGACGCCGCGGCGGTGCTGCTCGGCCACACCATGGACGACCAGGCCGAGACCGTGCTGCTCGCGCTGGCCCGGGGGGCCGGCCCGCGTGGCCTGGCCGGCATGCCGGAGCGCCGCGAGCTGGCCGGGGTGCCGCTGCTGCGGCCGTTGCTCGACGTCTCCCGGGACGACACGCGCAAGGCGTGTGTCGTGCTCGGCCTCACCCCGTGGGACGACCCGCACAACGCCGACCCGGCGTACGCCCGGTCCCGGGTCCGCGCCGACGCGCTGCCGACCCTGGTCCGGGCGCTCGGCCCCGGGGTGGTGGACAACCTCGCCCGGACCGCCCGGCTGATCGCCGCCGACACCGCTGCCCTCGACGACCTCGCCGCCGCCGCGCTCGCGCCGGACCCGCCGGCCGAGGACCGTGCGGTGGCGGTCCGGCCGGTGCGTGCGGCCGAGGGTGGCCTCTCCGTGGCCGCGCTGGCCGCGCTGCCGGCGGCGGTACGCACTCGGGTGCTGCACGCCTGGGCCCGCGAGCTGGGCGCATCGCCGGCCGCCCTGTCGCACCGGCACGTGGCCGCGCTGGACGCCCTGGTCACGGCCTGGCACGGGCAGGGCGCGGTGCACCTGCCCGGCGGGCTGCCGGTGGTCCGCCGCGCCGGCCGACTCGTTCCCGCCGCTCCCGGCTGACCCGCCCGTCCCGGGAGCCGGACGCCGTCCGGGTGACGCGGGCTCGCCGGGAGCCGCCGGAGGCGGTAGACAGAGCGCATGGCGTACCCCCGACAGCCGCTGTTCGCCCCCCACGGTGCCGTCGCCACCAGCCAACCCCTCGCGGCGGCTGCGGGCCTGGCCGTGCTGCGGCGCGGCGGCAACGCCGTCGACGCCGCGCTGGCCGCTGCGATCACGTTGACCGTGGTGCAGCCGCCGTCGAACGACATCGGCGGTGACCTCTTCGCGATCGTCTGGGACGGCGAGCGGTTGCACGGTCTGAACGCCTCCGGCCGCTCCCCGGCGGCGCTGACCCGGGAGCTGGTGCTGGCCGTGACGGACCGGCGGGGCGCGGAGCCGGTCGACGCGCTCGGCGGTGGGCAGGCGGCGGGGCGGGCCATGCCGGCCCGCGGCTGGTTGCCGGTGACCGTGCCGGGTGCCCCGGCCGGCTGGCGGGATCTGCACGACCGGTTCGGCTCGCTGCCCTTCACCGACCTTTTCACCGACGCGATCGGCTACGCCGAGCACGGCTACCCGGTCGCCGCCGGCACCGCCGCGACATGGGCGCGCGGGGTCGCCGCGCACGACGGCCTGGCCGGGGAGGAGTACGCCGAGTTCCGCCGCGTGTTCACCGTGGGCGGCAGGGCTCCGCGAGCGGGCGAGTGGTGGCGCAACCCGGATGCGGCCCGAACACTGTGGCGGATCGCGGAGAGCCGGGGCGAGGACTTCTACCGGGGGCGGATCGCGGCGGCTCTCGACGCGTACGCGGCCCGGACCGGCGGGTTCGTCACCGGCGATGACCTGGCCGTGCACCGCTCCACCTGGGTCGACCCGGTCGGCGTCCGATACCGGGGGCACGAGGTGTGGGAGCTGCCGCCGAACGGGCAGGGGATCGCGGCGCTGCTGGCGTTGCAGATCCTGGACGGGGTGGACCTGGCCGCGCTGGATCCGCAGGAACGGCTGCACTGGCAGATCGAGGCGGTGAAGCTCGGCTTCGCCGACGCGCACGCGTACGTCGCCGACCCGGAGCGGGCGGACGTGCCGACGACGGCCCTGCTCGACCCCGCGTACGCGGCGGCCCGCCGGGCGCTGGTCGACGGGCGGGCGGGGGATCCGGTGGCCGGCGAGCCGGAGCGCGGCGGCACCGTCTATCTCTGCACGGCGGACTCCGGCGGCATGATGGTCAGCTTGATCCAGTCCACGTACCTGGCCTTCGGCTCGCACGTGGTGCTCCCCGGGTACGGTTTCGCGTTGCAGAACCGGGGCACCGGCTTCCGCCTCGACCCGGACCACCCGAACACGGTCGGGCCGGCGAAGCGGCCGTTCCACACCATCATCCCGGGGTTCCTGACCCGGGACGGCGCGCCGGTCGGCCCGTTCGGTGTGATGGGCGGGCACATGCAGCCGCAGGGGCACGTCCAACTCGTCTCCGCGACCGTCGACGCCGGGCGCGACCCGCAGGCCGCCCTGGACACCCCGCGCTGGTACTGGCATGCGGGCCGGACGCTGCTGGTCGAGCCCATGCTCGCCCCTGACGTGGTCGCCGGCCTGCGGACCCGGGGGCACGAGATCACCGTCGCGGCGGAGCCGTCGGTCTTCGGATACGGCCAGGCGATCTGGCGCTCGCCGGCCGGCGGGTACGTGGTCGGGTCGGAATCCCGGGTGGACGGCGCGATGCTGGGCTGGTGATCAGGCCTCGACCCGGTCCCGGAAGGTGGTCCGGTAGGCGTGCGGGGTGGTGCCGACCCGGCGGGTGAAGTGGTGCCGGAGCGCCGCCGGGTCGCCGAAGCCGGCCTGGCCGGCGACGCTGTCCACGCTCAGCCGGGTCTCCTCCAGCAGCCGCCGGGCCAGCAGCACCCGCTGGTTGGTCAGCCAGTCGTGCGGGGTGGTGCCGGTCTCGGCGCGGAAGCGGCGGGCGAAGGTGCGCGGCGCCATGCCGGCCCGGGCGGCCAGCTCGTCCACGGTCACGGCCCGGTCCAGGTGGCCCATCAGCCACTCCAGCACCGGCTCCAGGGTGGGCGCCTCCGGTGCCTTCGGGATCGGTGCCTCGACGTACTGGGACTGGCCGCCGTCGCGGTGCGGCGGGACGACCATCCGCCGGGCCAGCCGGGTGGCCACCGCCGACCCGTGTTCCTGGCGGACCAGGTGCAGACAGGCGTCGATCCCGGCGGCCGTGCCGGCGCTGGTCAGCAGCCGCCCGTCCTGCACGTACAGGGAATTGCACCGCACCCGGGCCGCCGGGAACCGCCGTTGCAGGTCGTCGACGTGCCGCCAGTGGGTGGTGCAGTCCCGCCCGTCGAGCAGCCCCGCCTCGCCCAGCACGAACGCGCCGGAGCAGACGCTGAGCAGCCAGGCACCCCGGTCGGCGGCCCGGCGCAGCGCCTCGAGGACCGGTGCCGGGACGGCCGCCCCGTCGGAGTGCGCCGGTACGGCCACCAGGTCCGCGTCCTCGACCGGGGTCAGGTCGGCGTGCGGGGTGAGCAGGAAGCCGGACCGGCTGCGGACCGGCCCACCGTCGGCCGTGCAGACGTCGAACCGGTAGGCGGGAAAGCCGTCGGCGGTGCGGTCGGTGCCGAACACCTCGGCGAGGACGCCGAGCTCGAACGCGGCGACCTCGTCCAGCGCGATGACCGCCACGGAACGGAGCATGTGACCAGGGTAACCCGGGGGGTGGCAGGAAATCGATGCCCTGTGGCATCTCGGCCACTGTTCGCACCGCGCGACCGGCGTCAGACTGGTTGACATCCGGTGCGCACCGGCGGCGAAACCGACATCAACCATGGGAAAGCGAGCGCCGCCATGACCGTCCTGCTGCTCCTGCTGTTCCTTCTCCTCCTCGTCGTTGCGAGCGCTGCGGGGCTGACCGCGGACACCCGGGACTCGGCCGACTGGAAGTCGACCGACGAGGGTCGCCGTTGGTCGTCCCGTACCTGCTGACGTGACCTGCCTCTGCTGCGGCAAGTATCCCGGTGGGGCCGCGTCCAGAGGGGACGGCGCCGCGCTTCAACCGCCCGACAGGTCCGAGGGGACATATCTCCCGGCGAATAGCGAATGGCGAATGACGAACGGGCTCCGCGATTGTCTCGCCGGGCCCCTTCGCCAACTTTGCGGGGCCCGCATAACGAGCCGCCGATTGCCCGGCGAGCCGCTCGTGATGGTGGCGGTACCGCAGTATCGGGGACCAGGCGACAAACGCCATCTGAAGGGCGAGTAGCTGCGTCATCCGCAGGCTGGCGGCAGCCCGCCGAGTCCCTTTTGGGCAGCGGGTCCGAATAGGCCTCGTTTCGCCCGGAGGTGCCGGCGAAAGATACTCGCGCTTCTACTTCTCTTCTCCTGATTTCCATGTGACGATGCCGGGATATCTCGCTCCGGACCCTGCTGATGGCGCTGGCCTCGCGGCGTGCAGCGGTGGGGTGTTCGCTCTCCCCCCGAGAGGAATCAGGCATGAAGACAAGCAGGTGGCTGCGGGCTGCTTTCGCAGCCGCGCTATTGCCGCCCCTGGCGGTCGTCGCCTGGGCCAGTCCCAGCGCGGCGGCGCCCGGCGAGTTCACCGCCGGTGACCCGATTCCGGCCGATTCTCGCTACACCGCGTTGAAGTCGCCGACGAGCCGGCTGGCCGAGACCGACAAATCGCTGCTCGGCCGTACCGACAGCGCCCCCGTGCCGGTCGTCGTCAAGCTGGCCTACGACTCGGTCGCCACCTACGTCGGTGACGTGGACGGCTACGCCGCCACCAGCCCGGCCGTGACCGGCCGCAAGCTGACCGGCTCGGCGGCCGAGCGTAGCTACGAGGGCTACCTGGCCAAGCAGGAGCAGAAGTTCTCCGCCGACCTGGCCCGCAAGGTGCCGGGGGCGAAGGTGAACGGCCAGCTGCGCACGGTCTACGGTGGCGTGTCCACGGTGGTGCCGGCGGACAAGGTCGGCGATCTGCTGAAGATCGACGGCGTGGTCGCGGTGCAGAAGGACGAGATGCGCCAGCCGCTGACCGACTCCAGCCCGGGGTTCATCGGCGCGGACAGCCTCGACGGCAGCCTCGGCGGCGCCAGCAACGCCGGCCAGGGTGTGGTCTTCGGCGTGCTGGACACCGGTGTCTGGCCGGAGCACCCGTCCTTCGCGGACCAGGGCAACCTGTCGGCACCGCCCGGCCCGGCCCGGGTCTGCAACTTCGGGGACAACCCGCTGACCCCCGAGGTCGACGTGTTCAAGTGCAACAACAAGCTGATCGCCGGCCAGCCGTTCATGGACACCTACAACGCGGTCGCCGGTGGCGAGATGTACCCGACCTCCGCCCGTGACAGCGGCGGGCACGGCACCCACACCGCCAGCACCGCGGCCGGTAACGTCATCAGCTCGGCCAAGGTGTTCGGCGTGGAGCGGGGTCCGGCGCGCGGCGTCGCCCCCGGGGCCTGGGTCGCCGCGTACAAGGTCTGCGGCGCCGAGGGCTGCTTCAACTCCGACTCCGCCGCCGCGGTCGCGCAGGCGGTGCTCGACGGGGTGAACGTCATCAACTTCTCCATCTCCGGCGGCACCAACCCGTTCGCCGACCCGGTGGAGCTGGCGTTCCTCGACGCCTACGCCGCGGGTGTCTTCGTGGCGGCGTCGGCCGGTAACGACGGGCCGGGCGCGGCCACGGTCAACCACGTCTCTCCCTGGGTGACGACGGTGGCCGCCTCCACCCAGACCCGCGAGTTCAACTCGACGCTGACCCTCAAGGCCGGTGCCGACACCGTGGTGCTCAAGGGCGCCTCGATCACCGACGGGGTCAGCAGCGACACCCCGGTCGTGATGGCCTCGGCGGCCCCGTACAGCGACGCCCTCTGCCAGAAGAAGGCCACCGCCGGCACCTTCACAGGCAAGATCGTCGCCTGCCAGCGGGGCGTGAACGGCCGGGTGGAGAAGGGCTACAACGTCAAGCAGGGCGGCGCGGTTGGAATGATCCTCTACAACCCGACGCTGGCCGACGTCGAGACCGACAACCACTGGTTGCCCACGGTGCACCTCGCCGACGGCACCCAGTTCGTCGCCTGGATGGGCGGCCACACCGGGGTGACCGCGTCCTTCACTCCCGGGGCGAAGGACAACGGCCAGGCTGACGTGATGGCTTCCTTCTCCTCGCGTGGCCCGGGCGGGTTCGGCATCAAGCCGGACATCACCGCGCCCGGCGTGCAGATCCTCGCCGGGCAGACTCCGACGCCGGAGGACATCACCGGCGGTCCGGCCGGGGAGTACTTCCAGGCGATCGCGGGCACCTCGATGTCCGGGCCGCACATCGCCGGCTCCGGCATCCTCATGAAGGCGCTGCACCCGGACTGGACGCCGGGGCAGATCAAGTCCGCGCTCATGACCACGGCGAAGACCGGCGTGCTCAAGGAGGACCTGACCACCCCGGCTGACCCGTTCGACTACGGCAGCGGCCGGGTGGATCTCACCAAGTCGGGCACCCCTGGCCTGACGTTCGACGAGACCGTTGCGCGGATGGTGGCGGTGGGCAACGACGCGGTCAACGCCGTGCACCTCAACCTGCCGTCGGTGAACGCCCCGGTCATGCCGGGCAAGCTCACCACGGTCCGGACCGCCAAGAACGTGACCGACAAGCCCCAGACGTACAAGGTCACCACGACGGCACCGGCGGACAGCACGATCACCGTCACGCCGAGCGTCCTCACGGTCCAGCCGGGCGGGTCGGCCGATCTGCGGATCACCATCTCGTCGACCGCGCCGAGCAAGCAGCTCTTCGGCGAGGTCAGGCTGACGCCGGTGAGCAAGAGCCTGCCCGCGTTGCACCTGCCGGTGGCCTTCGTCCCGAAGCAGGGCGACGTGAAGCTGGCCAGCACCTGCAGCCCGGACAAGATCGCGATGCACGAGGCCGCGACCTGCACCGTGACCGCGACCAACGAGTCGTTCGGTGACGTGGTGGTCGACCTCACCTCCAGGACGAACAACAACCTGAAGGTGAGCGGCGCCGACGGGGCGACGAAGCTCGACGACCGGTCGGCGGAGAAGAAGGGCGTGACCCTCGCGGGCGCCGTGGCGGGTGCGCCCTCGCTCAGCCCGGGCGTGAATCCCGCCGGGGGGTACCTCCCGCTCGCGAACTTCTTTGCGCCGAGGGCCATCGGCGATGAGGAGATCGTCAACTTCAACGTGCCCGCGTTCGTCTACGGCGGGCAGACCTACACCCGGCTCGGGATCGTCTCCAACGGCTACCTCGTGGTCGGCGGCGGCACGTCCGAGGACGTCCAGTACGACCCGCCGGCGATCCCGAACCCGGCCCGGCCCAACAACGTGCTCGCGCCGTTCTGGACCGACCTGACCGGTGTGGGCGCGCAGGGCATCCGGATCGGTTCGCTCACCGACGGGGTCCACAGCTGGCTGGTCGTCGAGTGGCAGGTGAATGTCTGGGGTACCAACTCCAACCGGCACTTCCAGGTCTGGATCGGCACCAACGGCACCGAGGACGTCACCTTCGCGTACGACCCGCGGGCGCTGCCGGCGCTCCCGGCCAACCAGGCGACGGTGATCGGCGCGGAGAACTCCACCGGCACCGGTGGCGACATGCTGCCGACCGGCACCCGGCCCAGTCAGGACCTGCGGATCATCAGCAGCGAGCCGGTCGCCGGCGAATCGGTGTCGTACACCGTGGGCCTGGAAGGGCAGACGCACGGCAAGGGTGTGGTCACCAGCACCATGACCTCGCCGTCCGCTCCCGGCACGACGGTGGTGACCTCCGCAATCGAGGTGAAACACCCCGGTAACGGCCAGTAGCCCCGAGCGGTACCTGTGATGTGCCCCGCCACCGGAACGTCCGGTGGCGGGGCACCCTCGTTGACCCGGTCGGCGGGTATTCGGACAGGGTGGCCCCGGCGCAGCGGGCCCGAGCCGCGTACGGCAGGCTAGAACCATGGCTGAGGGCTCCTGGTACGACGCCGACATCGACCACGTGATCATTTCCGAGGCGCAGATCCGCGAGAAGACCGCGGAACTTGCCAAGCAGGTCTCGGCGGACTACGCACACGTCGAGGACGGTCTCCTGCTCGTCTGCGTGCTCAAGGGTGCGGTCATGTTCATGGCCGACTTCGCCCGCGCGCTGGGGCGCCAGGGCCCGCCCGCCGAGCTGGAGTTCATGGCCGTCTCCTCGTACGGCCAGGGCACCACCTCCTCCGGCGTGGTCCGGATCCTCAAGGACCTGGACCGGGACATCGCCGGCCGGCACGTGGTGGTCGTCGAGGACATCGTCGACTCCGGCCTGACCCTCTCCTGGCTGCTGCGTTACCTGGAGTCCCGCTCCGCGGCCAGCGTCGAGGTGGTCGCCCTGTTCCGCAAGCCGGACGCGGTCAAGGTGCAGGTTCCGGTCAAGTACGTCGGCTTCGACATCCCGACCGAGTTCGTCGTCGGCTACGGCCTCGATTTCGGCGAGCGGTACCGGGAGCTGCCCTACGTCGGTGTGCTCAAGCCCGAGGTGTACGCCCGGGCCTGAGGCGGGGACCACTCGGCGTCCGTCAAGCGGACGTACAGCGGACTCTCAGCCTTCCGGTCTACGGTAGAGACCGGTGACGTGGAGGCACCCTTCACGCCCGGCCCCTCGAACCGCGTGACCGGGCGATCGGGTGGCCGGGTGAGGAGCTCCCCGCCACGCCGGCTCGAACCCCTCGGGTTCGCCGTACGCGTAAGTGCCGGGCTCGCAAGCTCACATCTGGCCCGCACGGTGTACCGTCGAATGACCGCAGCGCGGCAATTCGCGCGCTTCGGGGTCGAGGCCGGCCCGCACGGCGGCTGCGGCCGCCGCCCGAGGCGGCGACACCATTCAGACGGTCAGGACGTCGATCAGGAGGATGCGGGCGTCTCGATGCCCGACGACAGTATGGAACGTACGCGTTTCTTCCGCCGACCGGTGGTCTGGATCATCCTGGTCATCCTCGGCGCCGTTGTACTCAGTCAGCTTTTCACCGCTGGTCCCAGCTACCACCGGGTGGACACGTCCGTTGCGCTCGACCAGCTCAACAAGGGTGGTATCGAGAAGGTCGTCTTCCAGGACAAGGAGCAGACGCTCCAGCTCGACCTGAAGGACAAGGCCAAGTTCGACGACACCACCACCGACAAGATCCAGGCGCAGTTCCCGTACGAGGTCGGCGCCCAGGTCTTCAACGAGGTCAGCAAGGCCAAGGCGGAAAACAAGATCACCGGCCCGGTCGACACCAAGGTGTCGTCCGAGAGCATCTGGGTGAGCCTGCTGGTCAACCTGCTCCCGATCGCCCTGCTGGTGCTCCTGCTGCTGTTCTTCATGTCGCAGATGCAGGGCGGCGGCTCCCGGGTGCTCAACTTCGGCAAGTCCAAGGCGAAGATGATCACCAAGGACACGCCGAAGACCACCTTCGCGGACGTGGCCGGGGCGGACGAGGCCGTCGAGGAACTGCACGAGATCAAGGACTTCCTGCAGAACCCGGCGAAATACCAGGCCCTGGGCGCCAAGATCCCGAAGGGCGTGCTGCTCTTCGGCCCGCCCGGTACCGGTAAGACCCTGCTCGCCCGGGCGGTTGCCGGTGAGGCCGGGGTGCCCTTCTACTCCATCTCCGGCTCGGACTTCGTGGAGATGTTCGTCGGTGTCGGCGCCAGCCGGGTCCGCGATCTCTTCGAGCAGGCCAAGTCGAACGCTCCGGCGATCGTCTTCGTCGACGAGATCGACGCCGTCGGCCGGCACCGCGGCGCCGGCATGGGCGGCGGCCACGACGAGCGGGAGCAGACCCTCAACCAGCTCCTGGTCGAGATGGACGGCTTCGACACCAAGGGCGGCGTCATCCTGATCGCCGCCACCAACCGGCCGGACATCCTCGACCCGGCGCTGCTGCGCCCGGGCCGCTTCGACCGGCAGATCCCGGTCGACGCCCCCGACATGGAGGGCCGCAAGGCCATCCTGCGGGTGCACGCCAAGGGCAAGCCGTTCACGCCCGACGTCGACCTCGACTCGGTCGCCCGGCGGACCCCCGGCTTCAGCGGTGCCGACCTGGCCAACGTGATCAACGAGGCCGCGCTGCTCACCGCCCGCAAGGACCAGCGGGCGATCACCAACGACTCCCTGGAGGAGTCGATCGACCGGGTGATCGCCGGTCCGCAGCGCCGGACCCGGGTGATGAGCGACCAGGAGAAGAAGATCACCGCGTACCACGAGGGTGGGCACGCGCTGGTCGCCTGGGCGCTGCCGCACGCCGCGCCGGTGCACAAGGTGACCATCCTGTCCCGGGGTCGGTCGCTGGGCCACACGCTGGTCCTGCCGACCGAGGACAAGTACACCCAGACCCGGGCCGAGATGGTCGACACCCTGGCGTACGCGCTGGGCGGGCGGGCCGCCGAGGAGCTGGTCTTCCACGAGCCGACCACCGGCGCCGGCAACGACATCGAGAAGGCCACCCAGCTGGCCCGCGCGATGATCACCCAGTACGGCATGAGCTCCAAGCTCGGCGCGATCAAGTACGGCACCAGCGGCGACGAGCCGTTCCTCGGCCGCAGCATGGGCCACGAGCGGGACTACTCCGACGCGGTGGCCGCCGAGATCGACGGCGAGATGCGGGCGCTGATCGAGCTGGCCCACGACGAGGCCTGGGAGATCCTGGTGGAATACCGGGACGTCCTGGACAACATCGTGCTCGAGCTGATGGAGAAGGAGACCCTCTCCACCGCCGACATGGCCCGGATCTGTGCCCGGGTGGCGAAGCGCCCGCCGATGGCCCCGTACCACGGCTTCGGCAAGCGTCAGCCCTCCACCGAGCCGCCCGTGCTCACGCCCGCCGAGAAGGAGGCGCTGAAGGCGCAGGCCCAGGCCGATGGTGCCGCTGTCGGCGGTTCGTCGAACAACTCGGACGGTACCCACTGAGCACCGACCCGACGGCCAGCTCCCACACCCGGGAGCTGGCCGTCTCCGTGACCGAGCCCGACGGCGAGGATGCTCTGGACTACGTCGCCGCGCGCCTGATCAGCGGCAAGCTGACCGGGCGCCCGGTGGAGGAGACCATCGACCTCGCCCGGATCGAGAAGGCGGTCCGGGAGATCCTCATCGCCGTCGGTGAGGACCCGGACCGGGACGGCCTCCAGCAGACGCCGGCCCGGGTCGCCCGCGCGTACGCCGAGCTTTTCGCCGGCCTGCGGGTCGATCCGGCGCAGGTGCTCAGCACCACCTTCGAGGCCAACCACGAGGAGCTGGTGCTCGTCCGGGACATCGACGTGATGAGCCTCTGCGAGCACCACCTGCTCCCGTTCCGGGGCAGCGCCCACATCGGCTACATCCCCGGGCCGGACGGCCGGATCACCGGGCTGTCCAAGCTGGCCCGGCTGGTCGAGGTCTTCGCCCGCCGCCCCCAGGTGCAGGAGCGGCTCACCTCGCAGATCGCCGACCTGCTGATGAGCAAGCTGGCTCCGCGCGGCGTCGTGGTGGTGCTCGAATGCGAGCACATGTGCATGGCGATGCGCGGCATCCAGAAGTCCGGCGCCAAGACGATCACCTCGGCGGTGCGCGGCACGCTCCAGCACGACGCCAAGTCGCGCGCCGAGGCGATGGCGCTCATCATCCCCCGCTGAACGGTGCGGTGCGGACGGCGAGGGATCCTCAGTCGCCCAGCATGGCCAGGACGATCCCGGCGGTGGCCAGCACCGCCGGGATCAGGCACACCAGCGCGCCGAACCGGGGTGTCCGGTCCACCCGGTCCTCCGGGCGGGGCCGGAACAGCCGCCCCACCGCAAGCCAGCCCACCATGGTCGCGACCGCCGGCATCGGCAGCCCGACCACCAGCGCCACGATGCTCACCGGGCCGGCGCCGGCGGCGAGGAAGAGCACCAGCTGGACCACCGGGACCACCAGCGCCAGCGGCCCGTACACCAGCAGATTGCGGGGGACCGCACGCCACCGGGCCAGCCGGGGCAGTCCCCGCGCGGCGAGCGTGTCGTCCGCGGCGTCCGCCCAGCCCCGGGCGGACCGCAGGCAGGCCAGCACGGCTGCCGGACCGGCCGCCATGGACCGGGCCGCCTCGGTCACCTCCGGCGGCGTCGGCACCAGCGAGATCGCCGGTACGTTCAGCTCCCGCAGCCGCGACTGCTGCGACGCCAGCCGCTCCCGCACCGCGGTCAGTTCCTCCCGGGCCGCCGCCACCGACCGGGCCTGCTCGCTGGCCGCGGTCGCCGCGGCCCGGCGTACCCCGTCGAGCTGCCGGGCGGCGGCGACGTAGTCCGCCCAGGCCGCCTCGACCGGATCCACCTCGGCCGTGGGACCGCCGGACCGGGGCGCGGGGACGGCCGTACCGGTCTCGCTCACGCCGGTTCCTCCCCGAACGGCACCAGAATCGTCCCCTGCTCTCCGGGGCCGTCCCACAGCACCGCCCGTCCCGGCCGGGGTCGCCACAGCACCGGCCGGTCGAACAGCTGCTCCAGCCGGCCGCCCGGCACGTCGGTCACCACCACGGCGGTCAGCTTGTCCACCTCGTCCTCCGCGCCGAGCAACCCGGCCAGCGGCGCCACCGAGCGCCACCAGCCGAGCAGGTGCCGTCCGCCCGCCGGCCCCTCCCGCAGCAGCCGTCGAAGCCGGTCGGCCGGCAGTTCGGTCGCGTTCGGTATGTCCAGCCCGAACACCACCAGGTAGCCCGGCTCGTCGGACTCCAGGACAACCCGGAGCCCGGCCACGTCGACGGTCTCCACCTCGTGCCGCTCCGCCAGTTCGGCGGCGAGCGCCGTGGCCGGCTCGGCCGACCCGTTCGCCAGCGGCGCCAGCACGAACCGCGCCGAGCCTTGGTGCGCCGCCACGCTCCGCACGGCGGTGACCAGCAGCCGCTCGGCCTCCTCGTCCCGGCCGAGCACGGCGAGGTTCCGCCCGGCGGCCGGCCCGAGCGGCACGGCCACCGTGGACCGGCGGACGTCCACCGCCCGGCCGAGCAGGGCGGCCGGCGTGTGCGCCCGACCAGCCAGCGCGGCCCGGTAGCGCGGGTCGTTGGCGAGCAGCGGGCGCGCGTACCCGGCGAAGACCACCGGCGGGGCGGCGCCCGCCGGGCGAGCCGACCAGAGCCGGTGCCGCAGCTCGGCGAGGACGTCCGGATCCTCGTGCGGGTCCGGGAACCGGATCATCCGTTCGTGGCCTCGGGTCGCACCGCGCGGCCCGCCCAGCCCGCCGGCGGTGTTCACCACCGCACTGCCCATCGGCAGGCCGGCGGCTGCGTCGTTCGTCGGCTCCAGCACCGCCGCGCCCCCGGGCAGCGCCACCCGGACCGAAAACTGGCCGAGCAGCGGGTCGCGCGGGCCGCCGAGGCCGAGGTCGCCCTCGCCGGCCAGGATCAGGTGGATCCCGTACGCACGCGCGGCGCGGGCCAGCGCCTCCAGCCGGGCCAGCAGGTCCGCGGCCAGCCGGTCCCGCTCCCGCAGCGGTAAACCGTCGATCACGCAGATGATCCGGGGCAGCGTCTGGTGCTGACGCAGCTCCGCATAGCGCTGCCCGCCGGCCCGCTTGCCCGCCTCCTCCCGGCGGTGCAGCTCCGCCTCCAGTTCGCCGAGCAGGTCCGCCACGTACTCCCGGTCGGCGGTCATCCCGGCGACCCGGACCTGCGGCACCCAGGATCGGTCCAGCTCGGTCTGCAGGAACTCCACGAAGGACTCGCCGTCGGCGAGGTCGGCCAGATAGAGGGCCAGCTCGTCGGGGCCGTACCGGGCGGCCAGGCCGAACAGCACGTTGGTGAGGAACGCCGACCGCCCCGCCTGCGAGCGACCGCTGACCAGCCAGTGCGGCGTCAGCTCGGTGAAACCGAGACTGACCGGCCGACCGGCGGCATCGCCGACCGTCGTGGCGAGCCCGTCGACGGACCCGGACGCCCACAGCTCGCCCGCCGGCAGCAGGTCGGTCAGCGCGAGCCGCGAGCGGTCCTCGATCTGCCGGGCCAGCCGGCGGCAGACTTCGGTGACCAGCTCCTCCGGCGGGCCCTCCTCGACGAAGACCGGAGAGTTCAGCCCGCCGGGCGGCTCCGCGCCGGGGCTGCTCAGTCCCGCGCCGGGCGGGTCGCCCACCAGCGCGTACGCGGTGCGTACCGCCATCGGGGTGGCCTGGGGCAGCGGGGCGGCGGCCGGCCAACCGGCCACCACCAGATGCAGGCCCGCCCGGTATCCCCGGGCGGCCAGCTCCCCGATCCGGTCGAGGTCCGACGCGGCCGTCCCGTCCGGCAGGGCGGCCACCATCAGCAGCAGCGTACGGTCGTGGCCACGTTGCCGGGCCGTACCCGCGGCCACCCACTGCTCAGCCTCGGCCAGGACCGCCCGGAGCCCTGTCACGTCGGTCGCGGGCGGCGGCAGCAGCCCCGCGTCGGCCAGCGCCGCGAACCCGGTGAAGGTGCCGTCCGCCCCGGTGCCGTCCACCGCTCGAGCCAGCAGGGCGCCGGCCGGGGCGGCCGCGAACAGCCGGAGCAGAAGGGCCCGGAGCAGGCCGGCCACCCGGGGCTCGCCGGCGTCGGCGTCGATGCTCAGGTGTCCACTGCCGAGCAGCGGCACCAGCGCCGGGAACCGGGCGTCGTCCAGCGGCCCCGCGGTGCCGACCCGGACCACCGGCGGCGGGCCGTCCCCGGGCGGGGTGGCCGCGGTCAGCGTCTCCAGCGGCGCACCCGCCCAGCCCGGCGCGGCCAGCGCCGCCGCAGCCCGGAGCCGCTCCGCCAGCTCGTACTGGCGATGGTGGTCGGCGGGGGCCGGCCGGATCTCGTCGAGAATCCCGGCGGCCGCGGTCGCCGTCGCCTCGGCCCGTCGGTGCAGTGCAGCGGCCCGACCGGCTCGCGCCTTCGGACTCGCCACCGCGTCCACCTCTCTTCCCGAGGCTGACATGTCCTCCCGAGCTGTGACGGTATCCCAGCCGGGCGCCCTCCTCCGGGATGTCGGTCGGCGCTGCGCCCGCTCTTTGCGCCAGCGGTGAGCAGGCTCACCCGGATCCGGCCCGGCCGGGCCGACGGCACCTGGCAAGCCGCCCTTCGGTGGCTCGTCGGCCGTTGGGTCCGTCCCGCTCGCGGCAACGGCCTGGCCGATGCCAGCGGGCCCGATCGGCGTGGGCCCGACCACTCATCGGTGGGCCACGATGCGGGGATCTGGGGCATTGGGTACGCGACGCGCAGCCGATAGCCTCAGGAGGTGGAATCAGTGCAGCCCCCCGCCGGTTCCCAGGTCTCCCGCGTGCCGGCGCAGCGGACCCCGCCGGAGCAGTTGGCGCCCCCCGCACCGGCGCCGGCGCCGGAACGTCCGCGTCGGCGGCTGCGTACCGTCCTCGTCGTCGTCGCCGGGGTGCTGGCGCTGCTCTGCGGCAGCGGCGCCGTCGTCGGCTTCGTGCTGTACGACCGGGCGACCGCCCCCGACCGCAGCGCCCCCGACGTCGTGGTGGACAACTATCTCCGTGCGTTTCTCGTCGACCGCAACGACACAGAGGCAGAGGAGTTCGCCTGCGAAGGCCGAGCCAACCTCGGCGAGCTGCGATCGCTTCGCGATGACCTCGTGTCGCGTGAAAAGAGGTTCGGGACGACGATCTCGGTGAGCTGGGGCGCGCTTGATGCACGGCAGACGGACGACATCGCCGTGGTCGAAGTGGACCTCATAATTTCGGCGTTCGTCGACGGCATCTCACAGAGCGATCGGCAGGGCTGGCGGTTCGAGACGCGGCAGGGCGATGGTTGGCGGGTGTGCACGGGGCAGCGGGTCGACTGACCGCGCTCACTCGATCCAGAGCAGGTGGACCGGAACCTCCAGGGTGGCCGGCGACTGACCGCGCCACGCCCACCGGTACCACTCCAGCTCCGGGGCTACCCGGACGCAGATGTCCCCGTCCGCGCCCGAGTAGGTCTCGGTCACCGCGCGAAGGTCGCGCTGCTCGGTGCCTCCGTTCACGTGCACCACGCGCCGCCCGGTCACCGCGTCGGCCTCGAAGACCGGGACAGGTGGGCGATGGGCGGGCGCGTCGAGGGAGACCAGGCGGGTGCCCGCCCCGGCGGGGTGTCCGGACGGCCGGCGACCGCTCACCGTCTCCACCCAGACCCGCTCCACCGGCACCAGCGGCGCGAAGACCTCCACCTGCTCGGACTCGGCGCGGTACCACTCGTGCTCCGGAATGACCGGCACGTACGTCCGGCTGCCCTGCACCACCCGGTCGTCGGCGCGCAGGTCGCCACGCCAGCCGAGACCGGGCAGGCCGACCAGGACCCGGTGACCGCGCAGCTCGATCCGGTCGGTGGCCGGGACGATGTCGATCGGGCGGGGGGGCAGCGGCGCCCAGTCGGGCTGATCCGCGAAGGGATCGGGCAGCGGGTCGCTCATGCGTCGGTGGGCCTCACGTGGTGCCGTCCAGCGGTGCGCCGCGGTCCCGCATGAACGGCACCGGGTTGATCGCGCCCCGGCTCGACCGGTCGCCGTCGACGTGCACCTCGAAGTGCAGGTGCGGCCCGGAGGAGTTTCCGCTGCTCCCGGAGAGGCCGATCACCTGTCCGGCCTCCACCGACTGCCCGGGCACCACATGGGGGCGCTCCACCTGGTGGCAGTAGCGGGTGATGTACCCGCCGGCATGCAGAATGTCCACGAACCAGCCGCAACCGCCCTTGCCGGGCCAGCCGTCCCGGTCGCAGTCCCGCCGCCCGGAGCGGTCGGGGTCGCAGCGGGCCACCAGTACCCGGCCGGCAGCCGCCGCGTGGATCGGGGTTTCCTTGGCGGCGGCGATGTCCACGCCGTTGTGGCTCGGACGTTCGGCGGTCCGGAAGCCGGAGCCGACGCCGCCGTCAAGGGGGGCGGTCCAGCCGGAAGCGGCGATCCGGGCGCCGGCGGCGGCGTCGCACACCGCCTTGCCGGAGATCTCCACGGTCCGGGCGGCGCCGCCGGCGAGCGCGTCGACGATCCGGCCGGCCAGGTCCTCGTGCTTGGCGTACGCGTCGGGGAACGCGCTGACCTGGACCTGCTGCGCCACGGCGGTCAGCGGCCGGCGCTGCCAGTTCGGCACCTTGAGCATCTTCTCGTAGAACTTGCGGGCGGCGTACGAAGGCGTCATCCGCTGCTGGACACTGCCCCAGCCGGGCCGCTGCTGGAAGAGGCCGAGGGAGTCGTGGTCGGAACCGACGCCCTCGTGCGGCAGGGCCAGCGACGCCGGCACTGTGCTGTTGGCGAGGTTGCGCAGCGCCGACTCCTGCATGGCGGTGGACAGGGCGATGACCCAGCCGCGGGCCGGCACCTTCATGTCCTGGCCGACCTTGACGATGACGGCGGCGTTGCGCAGTTGGCCCTCGCCGTACTCCGTGAACCGCGGCATGTCCCCGCTGACGCTGACCTGATAGGTCGGGTCGCAGGCCAGGCTGGCGGTGAGCGCGTCCTTCTCGTCGCCGCCCAGCTCGGTGAGGAGGAACGCGCCGGCGCCGCCGACGCAGCAGAGCAGGGTGAGCACTGTGGTCAGCGCGGCGGCCACCACGCCGCGGCGCAGCCGGCGCCGGCGAGGTGCGCGGGAGCCCGCCTCGGCGCTCACTTCCGCTCCCAGTCGACCGCGTCCACCAGCCACCGGCCGTCGGGTGCCACCAGCTCGAGCCGAAGCTGGCCGTTGTCGAGCGGGATCAGCGCCTCCACGAAGGACTCCGCGCGGGGCCGCAGCGTCACCTGTCCCGTCATCCGCCGGGCGGGGACGCTCTCCGGGTCCGCGCCGGTGAGCTTCTCGGTCAGCGCGGGGGTGGAGAGCGGCCGCAGGCGGGCCTGCCAGTCGTCCCCGCTGCTGCCCGGGCCGGTCAGCCAGGCGCGGGTGAAGCGCCCGGCGGCCTGCTCGGGGGTCAGCTCCCCGGGACGGGTCTTCGGGGCAACCGCTGACGGCGGGCTGGACAATATCCCGTCGTCACCGACCTCCGGGCCGACCGTGCTGATCGGTTCGCGCGGCCGGTTGCTCAGGCCGGTGGTCGGGTCGATCGGCCCGGAGACCAGCCGGGCCGCGCCGATCACGCCGAAGACCAGGGCGGCGATCACGAGCGCGATGCCGAGCCGGGACCGCAGTACCCGGGTGACCAGGAATTCCAGCGCCCGACGCATCGGCCTCACCGTGCCTCGGAGCGCACCCGGGGAGCCGGGCTGGCCGGCGGACGGTCGGCCGAGTCCGGCCGGTAGATGGCGAAGGAGGGGGCCTCCTCGGGCACGTCGGGTTCCGCCCAGTTCGCCGGCTGCCGGCGTGGTCGTGGCGTCGTGGTGCGGCGTCCGCTCTGCTGCCCCGGCGCGGAGGCCTGGTCTGCTCCCGCCCGGCCGTCCGGCCGCTCGCGTCCGGCGACGGTGGCGGCGTGCGACGGGTCCTCGTGCCGGGCCTCCGGCCGCAGGCTGCCCTGGTCGAGCGCCACGCCACGCCGCCGGCCGATCGCCGGCTCGGCAGTGCCGCCGGGCTCGGCCACGTCCAGCCGGGCCGCGATCCGCATGTCCCGGAAGAACCGGCGGTGCCAGGAGCCGGCCGAGCTGACCGCCTCGCTGCTGTCCTTGCCGCCGAGCTGGGTGATCCGCCGGTACGGACGGAGCAGCAGCCAGCCCACCACGCCGCAGAGCCAGACCAGGACCACCTGGAGCCAGCCGGGTAGGGCCGGGGTGTTCATGATGAGGTCGACCGCGAAGAGATAGATGGCCGCGCCGGTGCCGAAGATGGCGATGTTGAACACGGCCGCCACCACCGCGTTCGCCAGCCGGCGGAGGCCGGCGCTCGCCGGACGCATCAGACCGACCGTGCCGAGGATCGGCGCGGCGATCACCGCCCAACGGAAGATCAGGAAGCCCAGCAGCACCAGTAGCGAGGCGGTGAGATCGAACATCGCGAAGAGCAGCGAGGCCAGCACCGCGATGAAGCCGGCACCGATCCGATCCATGTCCCGGACGCCCTGGAGGTACTCGTACGCCTCCGGGTCCTCGGTCTTGATCTGCTCGGCGACCCGCGCCCACTGCTGCTGCTTGGCCTTGATGGTGGCCTCGCGCGTAGCCGGGTTCTGGCGGAGTTTCTCCGCCTCCTCCCAGGAGAGCGACTTGGCGTCGTACAGGGCGGGACCGTACTTCTTGGCCGTCTCGCTGTCGGCTGAGCCGAGCACGCCCCGCAGCCAGTTCCGATAGAGCATGGTCTCGGTGGCGGTGTCGCTGGCCCGGACAGCGGGTGGGCGCTTGTCGACACAGGCGTCGGGGTTCGGCAGCGCGCACCTGTCCGCAGGGATGTCTCTGGACGCGGGGCCGACGGCGTCGTGGACCACGCCGAGTGTGGTGATGAGCGTGTTGTCGGCGATGTTCGCCGACTTCACCGGCCACGCGGCCAGGGCGGTCACCGCCACCATCACCAGCACGGCCCAGCCGGCCGTGGTCATGGCGTTGCTCATGTCGGACTGGCGCGAGCGCCACATCAGGTAGAGGCCGACCACGCAGAGGGTGATGATGCCGAAGACGCTGAACACCTTCTGGTAGACGGCCTTGGTGGCCTGCTCCACCAGCGGATCCGCCCAGCTCCACATGGACCGCGGGTCCCAGGCGCGTTCGCGCAGCGCGTTGGACGCTCCGATGACCGCGTTCGCGAACATGAACTCGCCGTTCGCGACCATCGTGGTGAAGCGGTAGTCCGGATGGAGCACGGACGAGGCGCAGCCGCCGTCGACGTCGTACGTCGTGTAGCTGTACCCGGCGTAGCCGTAGTCGCTGTAGAGCCCCTTGGGGCCGGGGAGCTTGGCGGAATCGGGGCGGGAGGCGAACCAGCCGGCCAGGCCCGAGTCGGGCGCGCCGGGGACCGGTGCGTTGCGGCACTCGACCTGGTCCTGGCTGACCTCCTTGAGCTTGGCGACGCAGGCGCGGAAGTCGACCTGCCACTGCTTGGTGCTGCACAACTCGGCCCGGACCTGGGCGACCGGTGTGACGGCGTACGCGGGTGTCGCCCCGACCACCGGCCAGGCGATCGTGGCCACGGCGAGTACGCCGAGCGCGAGGAGGAGCGCCGCGATCCGTGCCCTGGCCCTCGCCATGTCACGCCTCCAGATCAGCCAGGACGGTCGGCAGCGCTCCGGCCGCCTGGGCGACCGCGGCGGGGGTGGTGTCCAGGTGGTCCAGCAGCCCGTCGACGTACGACACGTCGACGCGGACCTTCTGCACGCGCCCGTCGACGTCACGCATCACGAACTCGCGGAAGCCGAGCCGGGCGGCCGAGCCGGAGTCGGCCTGGGACAGCGAGGCGAGGGTGGCCTCGTAGCCGTCGTCGACCGGCACCCGGAGCAGCCGTAGCGCCTCGGAGGCGATCTCGGTGTCCTCGGCTATCCGGCCGACGAAGACGGTGGAGACCAGGTTCTGCACGTCGAGGCCGAGGATGTCCTTCGGGTTCTGCGAGGCGACCAGGGCGGCGAGGTTCCACTTGCGGGAGTCGCGGGCGAGGCGGACCAGGAACGACCGCCCGGAACGCCAGCCCTCCATGAAGTGCGCCTCGTCCAGGCCGACCAGCTTCCGTGAGGACATCGAGCCGCCGTAGCAGCGCCGTACGGCGAGGCGGTGCGCGGTGTGCAGCATCGGCAGGGCGAGGGCCTCCTCCGCCGACCAGTACTCGCGCTCGATCTTGAGGTCGGGCAGCCGGAGCCCGGCCATGGTGATCACGGTGAGCGCGGCGTCCGCGCCGAGCAGCCCCTCCGGCGGCCGGCCGAAGAAGAGCATGGCCAGCGGCATCTCGGCGGTGTCCAGCAGCAGGTTCGCCAGCTCCCGCCCGGCGTCGTCGTCCAGCCCCTGCAGGCAGGCGACCACGTCGTCCAGGGTGGACGTCTCCTCGGCCGGCACCTGGCGTACGGCGTGCCGGAACAGGGTGGCGGTGGACGCCTCCCGGGCCACCTGCGGCGGCACCAGCATCATGCAGATGTCCTGCACCAGCATGCGGCGCTCGGCGCGGGCGTTGGAGACCGCGATCTCGAACTCCCGGTCGCCCGCCGCCCCGCTGCCGAACTCGCTGCGCAGCGGCGTCGGGATCAGCGCGTAGGGGGCCAGGGTGCCCTGCTCGGAACCGGTCAGGTTGAGCACCCGCGAGTATGGCCGCAGCTCCGGCATCGCGCAGAGCCGGGCCAGCGGGCCGGAGGGGTCGAGCAGGGTCACCTGGACGCCGCGCCGGGCGGCCAGGTAGCCGAGTGCGCCGAGCAGGGTGGACTTGCCGCCGCCTGGTTCGGCGACGAAGACGGCGAGGCCGGAGCGTTCCCGGACCTCCATCGGGAAGTGCAGGTCGAGGAAGACCGGCCGGCGGCAGGTGCCGGCGGTGCGGCCGATGAGGTCACCGCGCCGGTCGCCGACCGTGGACGCGGCCTGCGGCAGCGCCGCGGCGAGCAGGTTGACCGGCATCCGCCGGACGTAGCCGGTGTTGGCGATCGGCTCGCCGGGGATGAACTCGCGGGCCAGCCAGTCCTGGTTCTTCGGATGCTGGAGCGAGATCCGCAGCTCCCGGGAGTAGAGCTGGATGAGCCGCCGGGCCCGTTCGAGGCACTCCTCGCGGGTCCGGCCCCCGACCGCGATCCGGTGCCAGCCGTGCGCGCGGGCCGAGTCGACCGGCAGGCCGGTGGTCATCTCGTCGCCGATCACCAGCGCCCGCTTGGCGAGCCGTTCCAGCTCCGGCGGCGCGTCGATGCCGTGCTCGGCGTAGTCGAGCTGCTGGGACCGGATCATCCGGAGCCGGTGTTCCAGGTTCCGGAAGGAGTCGCCGGGGCCGAGGATGTCGACGCGGGTGGAGAGCTCCATCGGCCACGGGAGCCGCTCGTGGAAGTGCAGCCACGGCTCGTGCCGCTCGGGGATCTCCAGCGGTTCCATCCGGCCGACCGCGAGCACGGCCACGTGCCGCTCCTCGCCCGTCATCCGGTTGACCAGCTTCACAGTGGAGCCGTACGGGGTGCGGTAGCGCTCGACCTGCTCGGTGAGGGCGAGCAGGTCACCGCGTTCCCATCGGTCGTTGGTCACCGGGGAAAGGACGCCGGGCGGCGCCATGCAGAGCGCGACGGAGCGGTAGAGCAGCCACTCCAGCTCCTGCGCAGTGACCCGGCGCCCGCGCATGCCGAACGCCCCGAGCACCTCGTCGAACTGCTCGACCGTGCGGCCCAGCTTGCGGCGCTCGCCGTCGGCGGTGCCCCGCCCGAAGGTGCGCAGCAGCCGCTCGGCGAGCGAGTCGCCCAGCGACCGGCGGGCGAAGGTGACGCCCAGGTACGTCTGCCCCTCCGCGTGGTTGACCGCCATCAGGTGCCGCTGCGCCGCGACCAGGTGGTCGGCCCAACCGGGAGTGCCGGGGACGTCGGGCAGCGGCGATGCGGTGTGTGCGTCGATGGTGCGCGCCCACTCGTCGGCCGGGAAGGGCCGGGTGGTGCGGCGCAGGTGCAGCCGGAAGCCGGCTAGACCGGCGTACTGCTCGGAGATCGCCGAGAGCAACGCCTCCCGCTCGGCGTCCGGGCGGAACGCCCAGCGCACCTCGGGCAGCCAGTACCAGGCGGTGACCGTGTTCGGGGTGAAGGTGAGGTGGCCCGCGATCTCGGTGATCGCCAGTTCCACCGACGGGTCACGATCGCCGAACTTGATCTTCGGGGGGCGTACCCGGACCGGCTTGACGGGCTTGCCGCCCCGCTCCGGGGACCGCTGCCGTGGCGGGGCGACCTCCCGGGTGGTGGCGGCGGCGAGCTCGCGGGAGTTCGGCCGGGTCGCCTCCGCCGTCCGCCGGTCGCCGCGGCGGGCCGGGTGTCCGGCCCGGGGCTCCGGGTCGGTCAGCTGCGGCTCGGCGGCCGGCCGGAGCACGGGAAGCCGCTCGCCGGGCTGGTGCGGCACTCGGTTACCGGCCGCCGGCGCCGGGTCGAGGGCGGCCGGCCGTCCGGCGGACCGGTCCGCCGGCTCGGCGGCGCGGGCGGACCCGGGGGCCTCGCGGGTCCGGCCCACCGGGCGTACGCCGGGGACGCTCTCCCGTGGCCGGGCGGTCGGCGGCTCGCCCTCCGGCGCGTCGCCGTGGCCGGCGGGGCGGGGCGTCGCCACCGGCTCGGCCGGGGCGGTGTGCTGGTGCGGGATCGGCGGCGCCTCCCGCCCGACGCCGCGTCGGGGCGGCGCCACCACCGGGGTCGGCTCCGCCGGGGCCAGCGCGGGCGGGCTTGCGGGACGGGTGGCCGGGCGTCGTACGCCGGGCTGTGCGCCGCCGAAGAGGTCGAGGAACGGCGAGTCGATGTCGCCGTTGTCGCCGGCCGCCGGTTTGCGCTGCTCGTGACCGGAGGCGCGGGGCGCCACCGGTCGGGGCGGTTGGAACACGCCGACCCGGCCGTGCCCGGGGCTGGTCGCCAGTGCCGGGTCCAGAACGACCTCGTCCAACTCCTCGTCCTGTGAGTAGTCAGACGACTGCGCTCGGTTACCTTGCGGGTCGGCCGGGCGCCCGGCCGGGGAACCCGGCGTGGAAGAGCGACTCATGCGATCGCCTCACCCGCGTCGTTCGTCTGCGCCGTCGTCGTACGCCCGGTCATGCCAGTTCCTCCCGGATCCTGATCCGGCTCGCCACCAGGCGCGGGTCGCGCAGCTCGGCGGCCGGCTCCCGGGTGCGTCGCCAGTCCGTCAGCGCGGTCCGGATGACCATGCGCGCCGGTCGGTCCGGGTCGACGTGCCGGAAGATGAACGAGGTGGTCACGATGGCGAGCGAGATCTCCCAGGCGGGGAACAGCTCCACCTGCAACGTGAACAACCAGTGGATGAACATGTAGAGGGGTACGAGCAGCATGAACAGGCCGTACTGGGCGTACGGCAGGTGGACGGGAAGGGTGTACCCGGGCGGCCCGAGGTACACGAGACGAGCCCGGTAGATGTCGTCGTCGGTGCGCAGCCGCATGGTCGCCCGCGCCTATTCGAAGATCAGACTGATCAGGTAGTCGCCGACGAAGAAGAGGGTGGCGGCGCCCGCGATGAAGGCCAGGCCGACGATCGCGATGGCCGAGCTGGTCAGCACCTTGGAGATCTCGCCCCGGCTGGCCCGCCCGATGAAGATGACGCCGAGCACCGCGAGCAGAATCGGCGCGATCTTGCTGGCGAAGAAGGTGACGATCTTCTCGGTGGCGATGCCCTTGGGTGCCGGCTCGGCGAGTGGAGCCGACGCCAGGTTGTGGAGCGCGTGGTCGACGGCTGTGGTCACCGCCCCCATGAGCTCGGTGGCGATCACTGGAAACCTCCCCATGTCGCGGCCGGCGGCGCCGCGGTGGTGCAGTAGGCAAGCCTGGCGGGATGGTGCTCACTGGGCGCAGCATCGGCGACGCTGCGTTCGTCGCCCACCACGGAGAGTGGTGAGCTTTGGGGGGATTCTTCCCGCTTCGGCCCTCCCTCCAGGCTTCGCCATCTCGATGCTGGGCAATTCCAAAGCGTACGGCCCGGGCACCTTTGCGACAACCCGCGAAGAGTCGCCCCGAAGCGGCCCCGACGACCGATCGTACACCTGTTCCAATGCCCATGTCAGGGCTGTTGTCGGCGGTGGCCGCCGGGCCCGCCGGATGCCCTGCTGGCGACCGGTACTGTCGGCTCGTGACCGATCTGGTACGGGCGCAGGCCCCGGTGGTGATGGGCGTCCTCAACGTCACGCCCGACTCCTTTTCCGACGGCGGCAGATACGCCGATCTCGACGCTGCTGTCGGACACGGAGTGCGACTGCGCGCGGACGGCGCCGACCTGGTCGACGTGGGCGGTGAGTCCACCCGCCCCGGCGCCGACCGGGTCGACCCGGAGACCGAGATCGCCCGGGTGCGGCCGGTGATCCGCGCGCTGAGCGCCGCCGGCATCCCGACCAGCATCGACACCAGCCGGGCCCGGGTGGCGGAGGCGGCCCTCGCCGCCGGCGCCGACGTGGTCAACGACGTTTCCGGCGGTCTCGCCGACCCGGACATGGCCCGGGTGGTCCGCGACGCCGGCTGTCCCTGGGTGCTCATGCACTGGCGGGGACACTCCCGCCAGATGAGTGACCTGGCCACCTACACCGACGTGGTGGCCGATGTCCGGGCCGAGCTGAGCCAGCGGGTCGACGAGGCGCTCGCCGCCGGGGTCGCCGCCGAGAAGATCATTGTCGATCCCGGGCTCGGCTTCGCGAAGACCCCCGCGCACAACTGGGAACTCAGCGCCCGCCTGCCCGAGCTGGTGGACCTCGGCTTCCCGCTGCTGTTCGGGTCGAGCCGCAAGTCGTACCTGGGCCGGCTGCTCGCCGACACCGACGGCACCCCCCGACCCACCTCCGGACGCGAGGCGGCCACCATCGCCACCAGCGTGCTCGCGGTGGCGGCCGGCGCCTGGGGGGTACGCGTGCATGACGTGCGGGGCAACGTCGACGCGCTCGCCGTCTGGCGGGCCACCGGCAGCCCGCGCCTGCTGATGCCCACCGCTGACGAGGAGGACCGGTGACCGACCGGATCGAGTTGACCGGCCTGCGCGCGCACGGCCGGCACGGCGTCTACGACTTCGAACGCGCCCAGGGACAGGAGTTCGTGGTGGACGCGGTGCTCGAACTCGACCTCGCCCCGGCCGCGCGCTCCGACGAGGTGACCGACACCGTGCACTACGGCGAGCTGGCCGAGAAGCTGGTCGCGGTGGTCACCGGCGAGCCGGTCAACCTGATCGAGACGCTCGCCGACCGGCTGCTCGCGGTCTGCCTGGCCGAGCCGTTGGTCGCCGCTGCAACGGTCACCGTGCACAAGCCCGAGGCCCCGATCCCGCACGCCTTCCGGGACGTGGCCGTGACGATGCGGCGTACCCGATGACCCGGGCCGTGCTGTCGATCGGCAGCAACCTCGGCGACCGGCTTGGCCACCTCCGCGCGGCGGTGGCCGCGTTCGGCGACGCGGTGCTGGTGGTCTCCGGCGTCTACGAGACTCCACCGTGGGGAGACGCCGACCAGCCCGCGTACCTGAACGCGGCGGTGATGGTCGCGGACCCGGCGGCGAACCCGCGCGACTGGCTGACCCGGGCCCGGGCTGCCGAGCAGGCGGCCGGGCGGACCCGCGACCCGCAGCGCCGGTACGGGCCGCGCACCCTCGACGTCGACGTCATCGCGGTCTGGGACGACGCCGGGCAGCCGGTGCTCAGCGACGACCCCGAGCTGACCCTCCCGCACCCCCGCGCCCATCTGCGGGCCTTCGTGCTGCGGCCGTGGATCGACATCGAACCGCACGGCCGGCTGCCCGGGCACGGCTGGCTGACCGACCTGCTCAATGCCGAGCCGCTGGCCGGGGACGCCCTGGAACTCGGCCCTCGGCCGGATCTGGCGTTAGAGTCGACCGCATGAGCCAGGCGCAGTCCCCGCGCGACCCCGACCGCTTTCGAATGGGTCCCACCCGGATCTCCACGCTGGTGGTGGCGGGCCTGGCCGCCGCCGCGGTGGCCTGGCTGCTGATCAGCAGCTTCTACTACCCTGTGGCGCCGAGCCTGCCGTGGCTGCCGGTGGTCACGCTGGCCGGCCTGGCGGTGCTGGAGGGCTACGCGGCGATCAACACCCGCGGCCGGATCGACGGCCGCCCCGGGCGGGAACCGGTCAACGCGCTGCTCGTCGCCCGGTTCGTGGTGCTGGCCAAGGCATCCGCGCTGGCCGGGGCGATCTTCGCCGGCTTCTACGCCGGGCTGACCAGCTGGCTCTTCGTCGAGCGGACCAACGCCGCCATCGGTGACCGGCCGGCCGGGGTGGCCGGGCTGCTCGCCTCGCTCGCGCTGGTCGCCGCGGCGCTCTGGCTGGAACGGGCCTGCCGGGTGCCGGAGCAGGAGGACGACGAGGACCGTGAGCCCGGCGACCGGGAGAGCCGGCCCGGCCAGCGATGATCAGGGGTTTTCATCACCCCTGCCCGCAGGTAGCGTCCCTGGCGACCGGAGAGCAACGGCCGCCACCGGTCCGCCCGCGCGTCGGACCCGGATGGCCGGCGACGTGAAAGGCGCGGCGCATGGGGTACGACGAACCGGGCCGGGGCGCGCCGGTGGAGCCGTCGGGCGTGCCCGCCGCCGTGCTGGAGAACGTCTTCGACGACCCGTCGCACGGTGAGCCCGGCCGGGACCGGATCGCCGTTCACGTGGTCTGGGAGTTCCTGCTGCTGGCCGGGCTGGCCGCGGTGACCTGGCTGCTCTGGCGGGAGCACGCGGACGCGCTGCGCGGCGACGGGCTCAAGGCGCTCCTGGTCGACGTGGCCGGGTTCGGGCTGCTCACCCTCGCCGCCGGGCTGAGCCTGCGCGCGGCCGCGGTGAACCTGGCGGTCGGCCCGGTCGCGCTCGCCGCCGCCCTGCACTTCGCCGAGCAGGGCGACCGGGGCATTCAGGAGGCACTGCTCCCGGCGCTGGCGGTCGCGGCGGTCGGCGGGCTGGCGATGGCGCTGGCAGTGGTGGTGCTGCACGTGCCCGGCTGGGCGGCGAGCCTGGCCGGGGCGGCGGGCGTCATCGTGTACATCGAGCAGCGCACCGCCCCGGTCGTGGTCCAGGGTGATTACGACCCCCGGCGCACCGCCCTCTACCTCTTCGTCGGCTTCGCCGCGGTGGCCGTCCTGGGCGGCCTGTTCGGCGCGATGAAGCCGGTCCGGCGGCTGGTCGGGCGGTTCCGGCCGGTGGCCGATCCGGCCCAGCGGCGCGGCGGCGTCGCCGCCACGGTGACCGCGCTGGCCCTGATCGGCTCCACCGTCCTGGCCGTGCTCGGCGGGATGCTCATCGCGGCGAACCACGGTGGCCCGGTGGCTCCGGCCGCTGGGCTGGACTGGTCGGTGCTGGCGGTCGGCACCGCGATGCTCGCCGGCACCAGCGCGTACGGCCGGCGCGGTGGGATCTTCGGCACGCTGTTCGCGGTCAGTCTGGTGGAGGTCTTCCTGGCCTGGGCCGCGGTCCGGGGCTGGACGATCAGCCGGTGGGCCGCCGGCGGGGCCGTCCTGGGTGCCGGATTGCTGGTCACCCGGCTGGTCGAGACGTTCGGCCGGCCGCGTTCGGCCTGCGTCGGGCTGCCGGGGGGACCGGCGGGCGACGGCACCATCAGCACCGGTTGGGCGCTCACCCCGCCGCCGGAGCCGGCCGACGCCTGGCCGTCGGTGCTGCCGGTGCGGAACACCGAGACCATCGTCGACGGGTGGGAGGCACCCCGCTGGGATATCGAGCCACGCCGCTGGGACGCCGACGACCGCTGACGGTGGCCCAGGCCGACTGCCTGGCCGACGGCGGCAGGGTCGCCGCCACGATGCCGGGTCGAACCTGATCTCGCCGGTTAGGCTCGGTGGCATGACCGAAACCCCTGCCACCGGCGCCGGCGGCCATACCTTCGACGAGCTCGACAAGCTCTCCACCGAGGAGTTGCGCGAGCGGGCGTTCGCCCTGGCCCGGCAGCGCCACGACGTCGGGTTCTTCTGGTCGGTCCTGCGGCACCTGCCCAACGCGGACGAGGCCGCCGCCCTGGACGGCGCCCCTAACTCGGTCGGGCCGACCATCGACGAGGCGAGCGCCCTCTGGCGGGAGCTGACCGGCCACGGCTACGAGGAGTCCGCGCCGCTGTTGCGGGCTGCCTTCATCGACTACCTGATGAAGCACTGACCCGGCTGCCGGGGGCGGGCCGTCGGCTCAGTCCGCCATCGCGCCCAGGCCGAGCAGTCGGGACCGACTGAGCAGTCCGACCGGACGTCCGTCCTCGGTGACCACCGCGTGCTCGGCGGCCGAGGTGAGCAGCGCGCCCAGCGCGTCGTACGCCGAGCCGCCCAGCGGCACCGCCGGCAGGTCGGCCCCGTCCCCGTCCGGAAGCGGGTCGAGGACCTCCTGGGTGACCGGGGTGACCGCCAGCCGGCGGATGCCCCGGTCGGCCCCGACGAACTCGCGGACGAACGGTGAGGCGGGCGACCCGAGCAGGGCGGCCGGGGTGTCGTACTGCTCCAGCCGGCCGCCCTCGGAGAGCACCGCGATCCGGTCACCCAACCGGACCGCCTCGTCGAGGTCGTGGGTGACCAGCACGATGGTCTTGCGGACCTCGGCCTGGAGCCGCAGGAACTCCTCCTGGAGCCGGGTCCGGACGATCGGGTCGACGGCCGAGAAGGGCTCGTCCATCAGCAGCACCACCGGGTCGGCGGCGAGCGCCCGGGCCACCCCGACCCGCTGCCGCTGGCCCCCGGAGAGCTCGTGCGGGTAGCGGCGGCCGAACTGCCCCGGGTCGAGCCCGACCAGCTCCAGCAGCTCGTCCACCCGGTCCCGGATCCGCGCCCGCGGCCAGCCGAGCAGCCCCGGCACGGTCGCCACGTTGGCGGCGACCGTCTGGTGCGGGAAGAGGCCGACGTTCTGGATGACGTACCCGATGCGGCGGCGCAGCGTCACCGGGTCGACCCGGGTGACCTCGTCGTCACCGAGCAGGATCCGGCCGCCGGTCGGCTCGATCAGTCGGTTGATCATGCGGAGCACGGTCGACTTGCCGCAGCCGGACGGGCCGATCAGCACCACCAGCTCGCCGGCCTTCACCTCCAGGCTCAGCTCCCGCACCGCCTCCGTCCCGTCCGGGTAGCGCTTGCGGATGCGGTCGAGAGTGATCGATGCGGCGCTGTGTCCGTCGGCGGATCCCGGGGTAACGTCCACGTGTGTCCCTCCACCTGAGCTACCGGGCTGCGCCGGGTAACCCGTGGTTCTCCTGGCAGTACGTGCGGGACAACTCTGACACGATCCTGGCCGCGCTGCGCGAGCACGCCTGGCTCACCGGCCGGGCGGTGCTGATCGCCGCGCTGGTGGCGCTGCCGCTGGCGGTGGCCGCGTACTGGTTCCGTTCGCTCGCCGGGCCGATCCTGGCGCTGACCGGGGTGCTGTACACGATCCCGTCGCTGGCGTTGTTCGCCTTCCTCGCGCCGTACCTGGGTATCGGGGCGATCACCGTGCTCAGCGTGGTGGCGCTGTACGCGCTGCTGGTCATCGTGCGCAACGCGCTGGCCGGCCTGAACCAGGTGCCGCCCGAGGTCCGGGAGGCCGCCGAGGGGATGGGGTACGGCCGCTGGGGCCGGCTGTTCCGGATCGAGCTGCCGCTGGCCCTGCCCGGCATCCTCACCGGTGTGCGGCTGGCCACAGTCTCCACGGTGGCGTTGGTCACGGTCGGGGTGGTCGTCGGCCGGGGCGGCCTCGGGCAACTCATCTTCGCCGGCTTCCAGAACAACTTCTACAAGGCGGAGATCATGACCGGCACGGTGCTCTGTGTACTGCTGGCACTGGTGCTGGACCTGCTCCTGGCCGGCGTCGGCCGGCTGCTCACCCCCTGGCTGCGCCGGCGGGTCACCCCGTGAGCGC